>JAZRTD010000277.1:0-1567 GCA_045651845.1 Clostridia bacterium
TCATACTGTGTCATACAAACATAGTAAGTCTTAAAGAAGTTTCTCTTAAATCCGTCAAAAGCCTCATCAACAATAGTTCTTGTTATCTCTCTTGCACGGTCAGGTCTGAAATTAAAGAAAATAACACTGTCGTTTTCAGAAATCTTTCCGTAGGGTGTTCCGTTCTCGTCTGTTATAACAGTTGGAACAACAAATTCGTCAGTCACATCGTCATTATAAGACTTCTTAACTGCAGAGACTGCAGAGGTGTCGTAATTTCCCTCGCCCAGCACCATTGCATTATACGCCTTTTCAACTCTTTCCCATCTGTTGTCACGGTCCATTGCATAGTATCTTCCCATAACGGTTGCGATTTTACCGATTTCCTTTTCACGAAGCTTTTCAACAAGCTCGGAAACAAAATCCGCACCTGATGACGGAGGAACATCTCTTCCGTCTAAGAAGCAGTGAACAAAAACTTTCTCAATGCCATTCTTTTTAGCCAAGTCCAAAAGACCGTATAAATGGGTGTTATGGCTGTGAACACCGCCGTCGGATAAAAGTCCCATAAGGTGGAGAGCAGAGCCGTTTTCTTTACAGTTCTTTATTGCACCCATCAAGGTTTCATTTTCAAAGAAATCCCCGTCACTTATAGACTTTGTTATTCTTGTAAGCTCCTGATAAACAATTCGTCCGGCACCGATATTTGTGTGGCCAACCTCAGAGTTACCCATCTGCCCTTCAGGGAGACCAACATCCATGCCTGATGCGTGAACTATTGTATTTGGACAGCTTGCCATATATTTATCAATATTTGGAGTCTTTGCGGAATAAATCGCATTCCCCTCGTTTCTCTCATTAACACCAAAGCCATCCATTATGATTAAAGCATAAGGTTTTTTTGCCATAATTTTGTCCTTTCCTAAAAGGAAGGCGAACAAATAGTCCGCCTTTCTCTTATTTAAACTATTTTGCTGCGTTTATAATTGCTGCAAACTTGTCAGCAACAAGGCTTGCACCGCCGATAAGACCGCCGTCAATATCAGGCTTTGACAAAAGCTCTGCCGCATTTGCATCATTCATACTTCCGCCGTACTGAATACGGATTTTTTCAGCAACATCGCTTCCGTAAAGACCGCAAATTGTGTCACGGATAATAGCACAAACTTCCTGTGCCTGGTCAGCAGTTGCAGTTTTGCCTGTTCCGATAAGCCAAACAGGTTCGTATGCGATAACAGTTTCAGCGGCTTTTTCTCCGTCAATACCAAGATAAGCAATCTTTGTCTGACGGCGAACAGTTTCTTCCATTATACCCTGTTCTCTTTCTGTAAGTGTTTCACCAACACAAACAATTGGTGTAAGACCTGCATTGATTGCAGCGATTGTTCTCTTATTAACAGTTTCGTCTGTTTCACCGAAATACTGTCTTCTTTCGGAGTGACCTATGATAACATACTTAACTCCAAGTTCTGTAAGCATATTTCCTGCAAGCTCACCTGTGAATGCACCCTTTTCTTCAAAGTGAACATTCTGTGCACCAACAGAAACATTTCCGTCTGCGATTGCCTTAATTGCACTGTCCAAACAT
>JAZRTD010000278.1:0-3478 GCA_045651845.1 Clostridia bacterium
AAAACACCCTTTTCAATCCAGGAAGCAAATTCCGCTCCTGCTCTTAAATATTTATTATTTTCCTCATTGTCCCCGTCCTGCTCTTTTGCAAAATCCACACGGACAATATTATATTCACTTTTTTCATAAAGAGCGTCCTGCTCCTTTGGCGAAATTATATCATAAGGCGGAGCCGTAACGCTGTCAAGATTTGAAAACATTTCAGCATTGTATCTTAGCCCGTTAAAAGGTACTACTTTTGCCATAACCATTCCCTCCCGAAAAATAATTCTACTTCTTATCATAATACACCAAATTTTAAAATTAGTCAAGGAATATATAAGATTTTAAGGCATTTTCAGCATTTTTATAAAAAATTAAACAGTATATTACAGCTGTATGATAAAAATTGTTAAAAATTATCTGTTAGGTGGTACAAATAAATTGATAATATCGGGAAAAAATAAGGATAAAAACGAAAGGAGTTTTGAAAAATGAAATTTGTTTTAGGGTTTATAGCAGGAGCATCGATTGCCGCAAGCGCAGCGCTTATGGTCAGTCCCTCTGATATGAAAAAGGTTCGCAGAAAATGCAAATATGCAAAGCGCGCCATTATGAATATGATTTAAATAGCGAAAAAGCCTGCCACGACCGTGACAGGCTTTAAAACTTATTCCTTATCAACAAGGGCAAAGGAAAAATCAAGGCTGACGCAAAGCTTTCCGTCAACATAGCCCTCGCCCTTTCCGAAACGAAAAGGACCTTTTGCTTTTGTTATGGTGCATTTTGTTTCGAATGTATCCCCCGGTTTTACCTGATTGCGGAATTTAACATTGTCAAGTCCCGTGAAAAACGGAAGCTTGCCTGCCATATCCCCGTTCATTGTCAGACCGCAGGCAGACTGGGCAACAATCTCACAAAGGATAACCCCGGGAACAACAGGGTTCCCCGGAAAATGGCCTTTTAAAAACCACTCATCGCCTGTTATATATTTCTTCCCACAACTTGCCCCGTCGATTATATTAACCTCATCAACTAAAAGCATATTATCCCTGTGAGGAAGAATTTGCATTATTTCTTCTTTATTCATCGTTTCACCTATCCCTATATTTTCTTAAAAGCAAGACATGCGTTATGTCCGCCAAATCCCAAGGAAGTTGAGAATGATGCAACTATATCAGCCTTAACCGCCTGATTTGGAGTGCAGTTTACATCACATTCAGGGTCAGCCTCTTTATAGCCGATTGTTGGCGGAATAATACCCTCTTTAAGGGCAAGCGTTGCAGCGATTGCCTCAACCGCACCTGCCGCGCCAAGCATATGTCCTGTCATTGACTTGGTTGAACTCATATGAATATCACGAACGCCCTCGCCAAACGCCTTCTTAAGAGCCGCGGTTTCGGTTTTATCATTCAGCGGTGTGCTAGTGCCGTGAGTGTTTACATAAACATTGGTTTCACCCTCAAGACCCGCCTCTTTTATGGCATCTTCTATTGCCTTTGTAACCCATTTTGCCTCTGGGTCAGGGGCAGTTACGTGGTGTGCATCACAGGTGCTTCCATAGCCTACGATTTCGCCATAAATTTTAGCACCTCTTTTAACCGCTCTTTCATATTCTTCAAGAACCAGTATACCCGAGCCTTCGCCCATAATAAAGCCGTTTCTTCTTGCATCAAATGGGATAGATGCGGTATCTTTATCTTCAGAGGTTGAAAGCGCCATACAGTTGATAAATCCTGCAAAAGCAAGGGGATTAATTGTTGCCTCGCTGCCACCTGCAACCATTGCATCTGCGTAACCGTGTTTAATTGCTCTGTATGCCTCACCGATACAGTGAGTTCCTGTTGCACAGGCAGTTGTTACGCAGAAACACGGACCGTTAAAGCCATATTTTATAGCAATATTTCCTGCCGCAATGTTTGTTATCATTTTCGGAATAAAGAGAGGAGAAACTCGTCTTTCGCCCTTTTCCATAAGGTTTGTATGCTCCTCGCAGAATGTGTTCATTCCGCCGATACCTGAGCCAACATAAACACCCACTCTGTCTCCCTCAATTGTTCCCTCAATACCGCTGTCGCTTATTGCTTCAGCTGCCGCAACAAGTGCATACTGGGTGTAAAGGTCGGTCTTTCTTGCCGCACCCTTTTCCATAGCAACTGTTGGGTCAAAGTCCTTGACCTCTGCCGCAAGGGTTGCCTTAAAGCCTGTTATGTCAAACTTTGTTACTTTGTCAATTCCGTTTTTCCCTGCAATAAGGTTATCCCAGAAAGTCTTAACATCATTTCCTATGGGAGTTACGGCTCCCATTCCCGTTATAACAACTCTATTCATAACTAAATCCTCCTACATAGCCATTCCGCCGTCAATGCGGATAACTTCGCCCGTTATATAGTCTGCTTCGCTCAGGAAAATTGCAAGAGAGGCAATTTCCTCAGGTTTACCCATTCTTCCCATAGGGATTGCCTCAAGGATTTCAGGGCGGTCCTTAAAGCTTTCTGTCATTGGTGTTTCTATAAAACCGGGGGCGATTGCATTAACGCATACACCTCTTGATGCCAATTCCTTTGCAACGGATTTGGTAAGACCTATTACCCCGGCTTTTGATGCGGAATAGTTGGTCTGCCCTGCATTTCCCATAATTCCCGAAACAGAGCTTAAGTTAATTATCTTTCCGCTCCGCTTTTTCATAAAATGAGAATAACAAGCCTTTATCATATTAAATGTTCCCTTAAGGTTTACACCGATAACTGCGTCAAAATCCTCCTCTTTCATACGGAGCATAAGGGTATCTCTTGTGATGCCTGCGCTGTTTATTAAAACATCAACCCCGCCTAAATCCTTTATAACATTATCAATAGTTTCGGTGCAGTTGGCAAAATCCCCGACCTGACAGGAATAAGCCTTTGCCTCTCTCCCTGAAAGAGAAGCACACTCCTTTGCAGTTTCCTCTGCCAGTTCCATATTAAGGTCAAGGATTGCAACCTTATCACCTCTTTTTGCAAAAGCAAGGGCAACCGCCTTGCCGATTCCTCGGCTTCCGCCTGTTACAACAACTGTTTTATCCATTGTTTTTCACCGCCTCAACTGTATTTTTAAGACTTTCTGCATCTTCAACATTATATATCGTTACATCAGGAGCAATTTTTTTGATAAGTCCTGATAAAACCTTACCAACACCTGTTTCAATAAATGTATCAAATCCGTCTTTAACCATATTTTCAATGGTTGTCTGCCACTTTACAGGGCTTATAATCTGGTCTGCCATTGTTTCTCTTACTTCATCGCCGTAAGGGAGAGCGGTTTTGTTTGCATAAACCGTCATTTCAGGGGTTTTTATTTCAAAACCCTTTAAAACCTCCCGCATACCCTCTGCCGCAGAGCTCATATACGGGGAATGAAACCCGCCTGCAACTGCCAAATCCATAATTCTGCATTTTTTGTCAGCCATAACCTCTTTAAACTTCTCAAGAGCCGCCTTTTCTCCTGCAACAACCGTCTG
>JAZRTD010000279.1:0-1284 GCA_045651845.1 Clostridia bacterium
CATATGCAAAATGCAGGGCATACCCCAATAGTTCTTTTGGGTGGCGGAACAACTATGGTTGGGGACCCCACAGGAAAAGCGGATATGCGTCCTATGATTTCTCAGGAAACTATTCAGTATAATGCTGACAGATTTAAGGAGCAGATGTCAAGATTTATTGAATTCGGCGATAAGCCGGGTCAGGCAAGAATGGTTAATAATGCGGACTGGCTCTTAAAGCTTAACTATGTTGACTTTTTAAGAGAGGTTGGAGTTCATTTCTCTGTTAACAGAATGCTTACAGCTGAATGCTTTAAAACAAGAATGGAAAAGGGCCTTTCTTTCCTTGAATTTAACTATATGCTTATGCAGGGCTATGATTTCTATAAGCTTAACCGTGACTATGACTGTAAAATGGAATTTGGCGGAGATGACCAGTGGTCCAATATTATCGGCGGAATTGAGCTTATCCGTAAAAAGGCGGGGAAGAGTGCTTACGGTATGACATTCACTCTTCTCACAAATTCAGAGGGCAAAAAGATGGGTAAAACCGAAAAGGGTGCTCTTTGGCTTGACGCTGAAAAGGTTTCTCCTTATGAATTCTATCAGTATTGGAGAAATGTTGATGACCGTGATGTTATCAGAATGTTAAAGCTTGTTACATTTATTCCGATGGAAGAAATTCGTGAATATGAAAAGCTCGAGGGTCAGGAATTAAATAAGGTTAAGGCTCTCCTGGCATACGAAGTTACAAAAATGGTTCACGGGGAAGAAGAGGCTAAAAAAGCACAGGAGGCGGCACAGTCGGTATTCGGAAATGGTGCTGCAAATGCCAATATGCCTACCTATGAACTTCCTGAGGCTGAGCTTGGCGATGGCGTCAATGTTATTGACCTTATGGTTTTAGCAGGTCTTGTTCCGTCAAAAGGCGAGGGAAGACGAGTAATCCAGCAGGGCGGATTAAGCATTGACGGCGAAAAGGTTACAGATATTGCTGAAATGATAACAAAAGACAGATTTAATGACGGAATAATTGTCATTAAAAAGGGTAAAAAAGTTCATATAAAGATTCAACTTGTTTAAAACACCGAAAAATTGTTAG
Organism: Clostridia bacterium; assembly: GCA_045651845.1. Classification (GTDB taxonomy): domain Bacteria; phylum Bacillota; class Clostridia; order Monoglobales; family Monoglobaceae; genus SIG454. The sequence goes on from JAZRTD010000279.1 coordinate 1,082, forward strand.
TTTTACACAAAACAAAATTCGTTTCATTGATAATATGTTCTAAAATTACTATTGCAAAATGTCGAAAAAAGGTGTATTATATAAACATACCACAACTAACAAACTTTTTTCATTTCCCTTTATGGAATTTAATTCCATAGGAAAAAACCGAACACTCCCCGTGTTCGGTTTTTTCTTTAGTATATTTAGTTTTGAGCTAAGTA
>JAZRTD010000280.1:0-5295 GCA_045651845.1 Clostridia bacterium
TGAAAGATAAGAGGCATCAATTGCCGACGCGCCGATAAGACCGATTTCCTCATCAACCGTGAAAACCGCCTCAATTGCAGGGTGGGAAAGATTTTTATCATCTAAAATTGCCATCATCATTGCAACTGCAATTCCGTTGTCCGCACCGAGAGTTGTCCCCTCTGCCCAGACGGTTTCCCCATCGGTTTTAAGGGAAAGACCCTCATTTTCCATATCAATTTGGCAGTCGGGTGCTTTTTCGCAGACCATATCTATATGTCCCTGCAAAATCACCGTTTCCCCGCTCTCATAGCCATCTGTTGCGTCCTTTTTGATTATAACATTATTTATTTCGTCCTGATAAACCCAAAGGTTTCGCTCTTTTGCAAAAGAAACCAGATAATCGCTTATTTTCTTCGTGTTTCCTGAGCCGTGGGGAATACTGCAGATTTCCTCAAAATACTCAAATACCTTTTCAGGTTTAAGACCACTTAAAACTGACATACATTCCTCCTGCATTAAATCCAGCCTCCGTCGGCTTTTATTATTTCACCGGTTATATAACTGCTCTTATCATCACAAAGAAAGGCAATTATTTTCCCTATATCCCCTATTGTACCCATTTTCCCCAGAGGAATTTCCTTTTTTATTTCTTCAATTTCCTCACCGCTTAAATGGGAATTCATTTCCGTTTCGATTATTCCCGGTGCAACAGCGTTAACCCTTATCCCAGACGGTGCAAGCTCCTTTGCCATAGCCTTTGTAAAGCCTATGAGCGCTGCCTTTGAAGAAGAATAAACCGCCTCGCAGGAGCCACCCGTAATCCCCCAAACCGAGGAAACATTAACAATGCTCCCCTTTTTTTGAGAAATCATATAAGGAAGAGCTGCTTTTGTGCAGTTAAATGCTCCGAAAACATTAACATCAAAAACCCTCTTCCAATCCGCATAATCCGTCATATCAAAGGGAAGGGGGTTCGGGGCAATTCCCGCGTTATTCACAAGGGCAGTAAGACCTCCGAATGTTTTAACCGCAAAATCAACAAGGGCCTTTGCCTCTTCATAAACAGAAACATCTGCCTTAAAAATCTCACATTTGCCCCCAAGCTTTGTTATTTCTTCTGCGGTTTCCTCGGCCGCGGATTTATTATTGACATAATTTATAACAATATTTCCGCTTTTAAAAAGAGAAAGCGCCGCACCTTTTCCGATACCTCTTGAAGAGCCTGTTATAATAAATGTTTTTTCCATAACATTCACCCGTTTCTACAAAAAAACGCTGTTCCCATAAGGAAACAGCGTCTTAAATCACCAAAATTATTCAGCTTCTGTTTCAACTTCAACTTCAGCTTCGACCTCTGCAGGAACCTCAACTTCCTGATTTTCTACCTGAACCTGGGCATTGTCAGAAGCAGGAGCTTCTTCAGGTCTTGTTGCAACAAATGCAAGAGAAATAGATGTTATGATAAACAAGATAGCAAAAAGCCCTGTAAGCTTCTTAAGCATAGCGTCAACAGTTCTGCCCTTGTTCTTACCAAAAAATGTTTCATTTCCGCCTGCAACCGCACCGGAAAGACCAGCCTGCTTGCTCTTCTGAAGAAGAACAACGATAATCAAAATCACTGAAAATACTAAATGCGCAATAGTTAATGCTAATTCCATAATAAACCTCCAAATATTTTAAAAATCATAATTAACAAAAATCACATATTCTATATACTACCACATATTCAAAAATTTTTCAAGGGCTTTTTACAAATTTTTTTATTTTATTCAAAATTCACTAACCTCTATTCCGTATATCTGGACAATCTCAAAATCTTCGCACTCTAAAAAATCTCCCGGCAGAACAAATTTTCCGCCGTTTCCGTCTATATCTGCCCCTGCTTTGTAAAACGCTTGCCAGACAAGGTGGGAACAATTAGAAGATGATATTTTCTCTTCATCGGATTTGTCCTTTTTTATAATTCCCGCCAAGGGATTATATGGAATTCCAATCAAGTTTTCTTCCGCATAAGAAACCGCTTTTTCCGCAATTTCGCTGTCCTTATACCGAAGAACCGCAAATGTTAAATAATTCTTCCAGTAATCAACATAGGAATAGTCTGAAACCTCCCCCAAAACCAGATGCTCAATTATTTGACCCGTTTCACCGTTTACAACAATTGCGGAATGGCCGTGTCTATATCCTAAAGTATGGGTTGTCAAGGAAACAAGGACATCACCTCTTTTAAGAGGTGCAATCATAAGAGGCTCATCGGTTTTAACCTCACAGGCAACAAGAGGGAAAAATAAATATTCCTGATTATATTCGGGTTTTTTAAAATACTGCTCCGCAAAATCAAGTATTTCCGCCTTTTTCCCCTTTTCAATCAGATCCTTTACTGCAATTTCGGAAAGTCCTGTCTGCCTGAACAAAAATTCATAGTCGCTTTCTTCAAATGTTTCCTTTTCCAATATGGCAGAAATATCCTCTTTCTCCCATTTCGGCTCATAATAAGCCCTCATTGAACAGGAAACGCACCATCCGCAAACCATAGAAATCAAAAAAATCAATATTAAAATTTTGTTTTTATGTTTTTTAAAAATATCCATAATAAAAGTATACCATCTTTTTTAATTTTACGCAATATTTGTATAAATTTTTAAGAAAAAAGGAATTATAAAAATAACAATAAAGGGGGAGTTAAATTGACAGAGCTTTTCGGAAAAGGTGTTTCAAAGGGTTATGCTATCGGGGAAATATGCTTTATGGGGGCATCTTCCCCGAAGGTTGAAAAAAAGAATATAAGCGACACAAAAAATGAAATTTCAAGGCTTGAGAAAGCCATAACCTTATCCCTTGATTCCCTTGATTCTCTATATCGTGAGGCGGTTATGCAGGTTGGTCAGACCGAGGCGGAAATTTTTAATATCCATAAAATGATGCTTCAGGATGATGATTATCAGACCTTTGCAAAAAATATTATAACAACAGAGCGAGTTTGTGCTGAATACGCCGTTTCCGTCACACAGGAAAAGTTTGCGGATATGTTTTCTTCAATGGAGGATACATATATGCAGGAACGGGCAAAGGATGTCCGTGATGTATCCAGCCGTCTTATAAAAACTCTTATGGGAAAAAGCGACGACCCGTCTTCCCTTTCGGGGATAATTGCAGCAGAGGACCTTGCCCCGAGCCAGACCATAGCTCTTGATAAGTCAAAGGTTCTTGCTTTTATAACCCAAAAAGGCTCTGCAAATTCCCATACTGCAATTTTGGCAAGAGGAATGAACATTCCCGCGGTTTGTGCTTTAGGCGATATTCTTACCCCTGACCTTAACGGAAAAACTGCAATTATCGACGGTTTTTCAGGAAAAGTTACCATTGACCCCCCAAAAGAAATGATTTTAAAAATCCAGCAGGAGATTAAAAATGAAAAGGAAAGCTCCGCCATATTCAAAAAGCTTATAGGAAAGCCCACTGTTACAACAGACGGAACAAAAATTAATCTCTTTTCAAATATAGGAAGTATTTCGGATATTGAAAATGTTATAAATAATGACAGCGAGGGAATAGGTCTTTTCCGCAGTGAATTTATTTTTCTGGGGCGGAATTCTCTACCAAGCGAGCAGGAGCAGTTTGAAATTTACCGCTCTGCTGCCGAAAAAATGAAAGGGAAAAAGGTTATAATAAGAACTTTAGACATTGGTGCTGATAAAAATGCCCCATATCTTCCTCTCAGCGTCGAGGAAAACCCTGCAATGGGACTTCGTGCCATTCGTTTTTGTCTTTTTAATCAGGATATATTCAAAACCCAGCTCCGTGCAATTTTAAGGGCATCGGTTTACGGAAATATTTCTATTATGTTTCCAATGATTATAAGTAAAAGCGAAATAATTTCAGCCAAAAAAATTCTGTCCTCTGCAATGACAGAGCTTTCCGACGAGGGAATCCCTTACAAAAAGGACATAGAAACAGGAATAATGATTGAAACTCCCGCCGCCGCACTGCTAAGCGATATTTTAGCAGATGAGGTTGACTTTTTCAGCATTGGAACAAACGATTTAACTCAATACACCCTTGCGGTTGACCGCCAGAACAGTGCAGTCTGCGACCTTATTGAGGAAAACCAGAGTGCTGTTTTAAAGCTTATTTCAATGACAGCCTTTAACGGCAGAAAAGCCGGAATATGGGTTGGAGTTTGCGGAGAAATGGCATCCGACCTGTCTCTAACCGAATTTTTTATAAAATCAGGGGTAAACGAACTCTCCGTCTCCCCACACAACACCTTAAGACTTCGAAAAAAAATCAGGGAAATTTAATTCCCTGATTTTTATTCATCCTTAAAAGTTTTTTCGCGAAGAGAGTTCATTCTTCCGTCAAGCTCAGCAGAAAGAGTTGCGCAATTTAAAAGCTCCTGTGCCATTTCCTCCGTAAATTCAAAATCCTTTTTATAGCGGAGCTGATGCTCAAGGCTTGCCCAGAAATCCATAGCAATAGTTCTAAGCTGAATTTCAACCTTCATCATTCTTTTCTCTTTTTCAAGGAAAATCGGCACGCTTACAATAAGATGAAGGCTCCTGTATCCGTTTGGTTTTGGATTTTTTATGTAGTCCTTCATTTCAACCAGTGTTATGTCGTCCTGCTTTAAAAGTGCCTCGGCGAGGCTGTAAACATCATCATAAAAGGAACATATAACCCTTATTCCTGCAATATCATTAAGATTTTCCTCTGCACTTTCAATAGAAAAAGGAAGATTTTTTCTTTCCATTTTTTCTTTTATGCTAATTGGATTTTTAAGACGGCTTTTCATTCCGTTTATGGGGTTTCTGTCATATTGAAGAGAAAATTCTTCGTTTAAAACATTGAATTTCGTTTCAATTTCCATCATAGCACAGCGATAATATGCCATCATTTTATTAAATTTCTCAAAATTTTCCCTTTCTTTTTCAAGATTTGCCTCTTCCAAAGCCATTTCAATATTCTTCTTATAAAACTTTTCCATTTTTATCTCCTATTAATAAATCCACCCGTAGGTGGATTTATTATTTATACATCAAGATTTACAACATTATTTGAGTTTTCTTCAATGAACTTACGGCGAGGCTCAACCTTTTCACCCATTAAAATTGTGAATATTTCGTCAGCACGGCGGGGATCGTCAAGCTCAACCTTAAGCATAACTCGGTTTTCAGGGTCCATTGTTGTTTCCCAAAGCTGTTCAGGGTTCATTTCACCAAGACCCTTATATCTTTGAACATATCCTTCAGGAATTTCCTCAAGGGCCTCTTTAAGCTGTTCTTCATTATATGCGTATCTGTGCTTTTTACCCTT
>JAZRTD010000281.1:0-5994 GCA_045651845.1 Clostridia bacterium
CTCATTTCAGGAAAATTTGATTGGAAAGAATAATATAAAAAGGTATCTGCATGCAGATACCTTTTTCTTGACTTTGTGTATGTCCGTATGTTAAAATATTTACGGAGATGAAGTTATGAAAAAACTCAAAAAAATATTGATTTTACTGATGATTTTATGCCTTATTTTGGGAATGTGGCTTGCAAATCGCAATAGGCTGGAGGAGTATACAAAAACGGAATTTATAATGGACACAACCTGCAGTGTTACTTTTTACGGAGAGGAAAGCGCTCTCGCAGGAAAAGCGGTTTTTGATGAAGTTAAGCGGATTGATGCCCTTATGAATATGTATAATGAAAATTCTGAAGTATCCCTCATCAATAAGGCGAAAAGCGGAGAAAAAATTAAGGTGAGCGACGATACATATTATGTGATAAAAACTGCTCTTGAGATATGCGAGGATAGCGGCGGAGCCTTTGATATTACGGTTGCCCCTCTTATGGAGTTATGGGATTTTAACGGAGATGACGAAAAAATTCCAACACAGGAAAGCATTGATAAGGCACTTAAAAATGTGGGCTATAAAAATATTGTTCTTGAAAGCGGCAATATGATTTATAAACTTAAAAGCGAAACTGAAATTGACCTTGGCGCTGCTGCCAAAGGCTATGCAGGGGATAAGGCAATAGAGATTGCAAAGAAATATAAACTGAAGGGCGGAATAATTGACCTGGGCGGAAATATTTTGTGCTTTGGCGAAAACCCAAATAGTGAAAACGGAAAATGGACAGTTGGAATTCAAACTCCCTTTGCCCCTACGGGAACTTATGAGAAAACCGTTGAAATTTCGGATAAGGCGGTTGTAACAAGCGGAACATATCAGAGATATTTTGAAAAGTCGGGGAAAATATATCATCATATTTTAAACCCTGAAACAGGTTACCCCCAAATGAAAGAATATAACAGCGTAACGGTTGTATCGGATAGCTCGCTCAAGGCGGATTGCCTGACAACGGCAATATTTGTTATGGGCGAAAATAAAGATATTGCACGAAAATATAATGTTGAGGTGTATTTTGAGTAGAATGAACAGAAGAAAATTTATATCGCTTATTATTGTAGTTGTTGTTGCTCTTGTGGGCTATTTCTTTCAGGATAAGGAGGAACATGTAAATCAGCCCCTTTCAGAGGATAAAATGAGAGTCCATTTTATTGATGTTGGGCAAGGGGACAGCGCATTGATTGAGCTTCCTCATGGAAAGACGATGCTTGTTGATGCAGGAGAAGCAGAGGAAAGCGAAAATATTTCAGCATATATTAAGGAAAAGGGCATTGAAAAGATTGATTTCCTTGTTGGAACTCATCCCCATTCTGACCATATAGGCGGACTTGCGGGGGTTATAGAGAATTTTGAAGTTGGAAATATTTATATGCCAAAGGTCCTTCATAACTCGGCTACTTTTGAGAATTTACTAAACTGCATAAAAGGAAAAGGCTTGACCGTTAAATCCCCAATGGCAGGTGAGATAATATATGAAGCAGACGGGGTGAAAATTAAGGTTTTGTCGCCTATGGAAAGCCATTATGACGAGCTGAATAATTACAGCATTGTTCTTGAAATAATATATGGGGACAAGTCATTTTTGTTAACAGGAGATGCAGAAAATCAAATTCTTAACAAAATCCAAACAAGCGGTAAGGTTGATGTTTTAAAGGTTTCCCACCACGGGTCATACACGGCGAACGGGAAAAGGTTTTACAACAGAATAATGCCCCGATATGCGGTAATTTCTGTTGGTTATCCAAACAGATATGGTCATCCTCACAGGGAAACACTAAATGTTCTTGAGGAATATAATATAAAATTTTTCAGAACAGACAAAGACGGAACAGTTGTTTTTGAAACAGACGGAAATGAGATAAAAGCAGTGGAAAGCGGTGAATGAAATGAAACTTACGGTTGACAGAATTGAGGGAGAATTTGCTGTTGTTATAACAGACAGCGGAGAAAAATTTGATATACCTTTAGGGGTGTTTCCCAATTTAAAAGAAGGAAATGTTTATGAACTTCGTCTTTTAGAGGATGAAATGAGAAGCAGGCAGGAGAGGATTAAGAAGCTTGCCGATGAAATATGGGAGTAATAAATGGATAAGTTTGTTGATTTTGTTTTCTTCATAAACGGAGAAAAACAACAAGGATACGGGGAAGATGCGTATATTGCAGAGCTTAATGGAAATAAGGCTCTGCTTGGTGTTTTTGATGGTTGCGGAGGCATTGGCTCGAGAAAATATCCTGAATATGACAATATGACAGGGGCTTATATAGCGTCAAGAACTGTCAGAGATATTGTTAAAAACCAATTTAAAATGGATAGGGATATAGACGGGGACACCCTTAAAGCGGAAATCTTAAAAGGTCTTAAGGCGCTTTCGCTTAATGAAAATCGTTTAAAGGGAGATATGCAAAAGGCGTTTCCGACAACTCTTTCTGTTATTACATTAAGGAGTGAAAAGCGCTATATTTTAGCAGACTTTTTCTGGACAGGGGATTCAAGAGGCTATCTTCTTGAGGAAACGGGACTTGTCCAGATTAGCCGTGACGATATTTTAGGGGGCGGTGATGCCTTTGAAAACCTTTCGGAGGATGCGAGGTTGTCAAATTATGTCTATGCAGACGGTGATTTTGTTATCAATAGACGAAGTGCAAAAATAAACAGGCCTTGCGCCTTTATAAGTGCAACAGACGGGTGCTTTGCCTATTTCAAAACCCCTATGGAATTTGAGTATATGCTGACGGAAACTCTAATGAAATCCGAAAATGAAAATGAATGGAAAAAGGCTTTGGAGGAGAGAATAGAAAGCATATCGGGGGATGATTTTTCCCTTTGCTTATGCTGTTTTGGGTTTAAAAAGTTTAAGAAACTTAAAAAAGCTTTCAAAGATCGAAATAAATACCTTGAAAATAACTACATATTCCCTGCAGAAAACGGGAAAAACATCAGAGAACTTTGGGAAAGCTATAAAGATGATTATTACGCGTAACAGATTTGATTATGTTTTTTGGGGAAAATGCTTGCAATTTTTGACAAAATGTAGTATTATATTGTGTATGTATAAATTTTTAATTGGAGGCTTTTATGAATTTGAAAATATCAAAGAAGGCTGAAAGTATCAGTCCTTCACCAACATTATCACTTGATGCAAAATTTAAACAGATGAAAAAGCAGGGGATTCCTGTTGTTGGGTTTGGTGCAGGAGAGCCTGATTTTGAAACTCCTGACAGAATTAAAAATGCGGCTATTGATGCAATCAATAAGGGGATGACAAGATATACTCCGGCTGCCGGAACACTTGAACTTCGTCAGGCAATCTGTGATAAATTCAAGAGAGATTTGGGAATTGATTATACAGTTAATAATATTGTTGTAAGCAACGGCGGAAAGCACTCTTTAACAAATGTTTTTATGTGTATCTGTAACCCTGGCGATGAGGTTATAATTCCGTCACCGTTTTGGGTAAGCTATCCTGAAATGGTTAAAATGGCAGACGGCAAGCCTGTGTTTATAAACACAACCGAGGAAGATGGGTTTAAGTTTTCTGCAAAGCAGTTTGAAAATGCTATAACAGACAGAACAAGAGCCATTGTTGTTAATTCCCCAAGCAACCCGACAGGTATGATTTATACAAAAGAGGAACTTGAGGAAATTACTCAGATTGCAGTTAAGAATAATATTTATATTATCTTTGACGAAATATATGAAAAGCTTATTTATGAGGGAGAGCATATTAATCCTGCAACCTTTGGCGATGAAGCAAAGGAGCTTACGGTTATCGTAAATGGTCTTGCAAAGGCTTATGCTATGACAGGCTGGAGAATAGGATTTACTGCGGCTAATGAAAAGCTTACAAAGGCTATGTCAAGCCTTCAGAGCCATGCCACCTCAAACCCTAACTCTATTGCCCAGGCTGCGGCAATTGAGGCCCTTTTAGGCGACCAGAGCGAAATTGTTCCTATGTGTGCGGAATATGTTAAGCGCAGAAATTATATGGTTGAAAGAATTAACAGTATCGACGGTATAAGCTGTCTTAACCCTAACGGTGCCTTTTATATCTTTATGAATGTTAAGGACCTTCTCGGTAAAGAGCATTACGGCAAAATGATAAATTCAGCACAGGAGCTTTGCGATGATATGTTAGACAGAGCATTAGTTGCCCTTGTTCCAAGTGAGGGATTTGGTATTGATGGCTATGCAAGACTTTCTTATGCAACATCTATGGATGATATAATTGAGGGTCTTAACAGAATTGAAAAGTATATTAAAGGCGAAGCTTAAATAGGCGGTGGTTTTATGAAAATAGGATTTATAGGCGGCGGAAATATGGCGTCTGCCATTATAGGCGGTCTTGTTAAATCCGGATTTATAAGCGGAAAAGATATTTTTGTAAGCGATAAAGATGCGGATAAAATATCTTCTCTTGAAAGCCTTAGCGTTAATGTGTCGGATGACAACATAAAAACCGTAAACGAGGCAGATGTAATAATCTTCGCGGTTAAACCCAATATTTTGCCTTTGGTTTTAGATGAAACAAAGGAGTATCTTATTGAAAAGCTTGTTGTTTCAATTGCGGCAGGCACAATGATTAAGGATATTGAAAAGATTATCGGAAACGATAAAAAAATTGTCCGCGTTATGCCAAACACTCCGGCTCAGGTTAATTGCGGAATGGCGGTTATATGCCCTAACCATAATGCTCGCAGCAACGACACAGAGGCGGTTTGTAAAATATTTGATGCTGTTGGCTCAACAGTTATCCTTGATGAGAAATATATAAATGCTGCAACAGCACTTCATGGGAGCAGTCCTGCTTATATTTATATGCTTATTGACGCTATGGCAAACAGCGGTGTTAAATACGGAATACCGAAAGATATTTCCCTTATGCTGGTTTCCAAGGCGGTTGAAGGTTCAGCGAAAATGGTAAGCGAGACCAAAATTCATCCGGCAAAGCTTTGCGATAATGTTTGCTCGCCGGGGGGAACAACTATTGAAGCTGTGAATGTGCTTGAAGAGTGCGGCTTTAAAGCTTCAATTCAGCAGGCAATTGACGCCTGCGTTAAAAAGGCTGAAGAAATGTCAAAGTAAAAGAATTTTGTAATTTGTTTTTGCATATATTATACCGATAGCAAATGAGGAGGTATAATATATGCGAAAATATGAGAGAAAAATTCTAAATATAACAAAATCCGATCTAAGAGCGGTTTTAACCTCTGCAATATTGATTGTTCTCGGTGTTGCTTTGGGGAATATTGTATCTTGTTTTATTCCCTCGGACAAGCTAATAGAGGTTCATACAGCGCTGCAAGGATTTTTTGAAAGCAACAATAATATTGAAATTGATAAAACGACATTGTTTTTTGCATCATTAAAAGAGTACACCCTTTCGTTTGTTTTGATTTTAGTGTGCTCTTTTTCTGTTTGGTTTGTTCCTTTTGTAATTATCAAGTTTATATCCGATGGATTTTACACGGGACTTTCTTCAGGAGTAATTGTCAAACTTTTCGGGATAAAGGGATTTTTTAATTTATCAATTTGGTTATTTCTGAAAAATATTATTTATATTCCGTGCATTATAATTCTTGCGGTTTATTTTATTAAATCTGCAATACGAAGCCACAAGACAAAAAGGAAAAAAGACATAGGGAAAGTTGTTTGCGAAATAATTGTTGTTTTGTTTTTGGCGGTTTTATGCAGTTTGATGGAAAGCTATGTTATGTCATGGGCGGTTTTAAGCCTTAAGTAAAGGAGGGGGAAGAATGGCTGATTGTAAAGAAATCTACTTTACATATCTTAAAAATGAAAAGAAGGTTTCGGGAAATACATATTCTTCTTATAAAAATGATATAGAGTCTTTTGAGGAGTATTTAAACGGAACTTTAGGCAGTTTAGCTGATGCAACAAAAACAAATGTTTTAAACTATATTATGGAATTGCAGAGTGCAGGAAAATCCTCTGC
>JAZRTD010000282.1:0-5554 GCA_045651845.1 Clostridia bacterium
AAACAAAAAAAAGGCACAAAAAATAAAAATACATAAAAGTATAACCACCATAAATTGGTGGTTTTCTTATACAAAAATCGGAACAAGCTATCCTTGTTCCGATTTGGTCGAGGTGACAGGATTTGAACCTGCGACCTCTGCCTCCCGAACGCAGCGCTCTACCAAACTGAGCCACACCTCGTTAAACTTACCAAGATATTATATCACAAACTTTTCGTCTTGGCAAGAGTATTTTTCAATATTTTTCATATTTTATTATCTAATATTAAATCCTTTATGGCTTCTCCGGCAAGTATAAGTCCCATAACTGACGGAACAAACGAAATACTTCCTGGAATAACCTTACCGCTTTCCCCGTCAACCTCATTTTGCAAACTTTTTGATTTTTCTTTTGAGTACACAACCTTTAAATCAGCTATTCCTCTTTTCTTCAGCTCTCTCCTCATCACTCTGCACAACGGACATTCTTCCGTTTTATATATATCTTCAATTTGGAAATCCTCTGGATTAAGTTTATTTCCCGCACCCATCGCACTTATAATTTCAATACCAACTTTTTTACACTTTTCAACGATTGCTATTTTTGCTGAAACTGTGTCAACAGCGTCAATAACATAGTCTATTTTCCTATCAAAAAACTCATCAATATTCTCCGGCAGACAAAACTTTTCTACTGCATTAACCTTAATTCCCGGATTAATATCCTCTATTCTGCTTTTCATAACCTCCACTTTGGATTTCCCTACCGTTGAATTAAGGGCAATAAGCTGACGGTTAATATTTGAAACAGAGACCTTGTCTTTATCAACAAGTGTAATTTCGCCTACACCGGCGCGCGCAATTGCTTCTGCTGCATAAGAACCTACTCCGCCTATACCAAAAATCATAATATGTGATTTTTTTAACACATCAACAGAAGCTTTTCCAATAAGCATTTCTGTTCTTTTATAAATCTCATTCATAATATCCCTCTGATAAAAATCCGTCGCATAGCGACGGATTTAAATTCTCTTATTATTTTGGATTAACAATATCACGCCAATCAAGGTCTCCGCGCTCAAGTCCACGGATTAAAACCTCCGCAGTTGCAACATTTGTCGCAAGCGGAATATTATGAACATCGCAAAGTCTGAATAACGCTGATACATCCGGTTCATGAGGCTGGGCTGTAAGTGGGTCTCTGAAAAACAGCACCAAATCTATTTCATTATAGGCAATTCTTGCCCCGATTTGCTGGTCTCCGCCCTGAGGTCCTGACAAAAATAATCCAACATTCATACCTGTTGCCTCATTTATCAAGCTCCCTGTTGTGCCTGTTGCACAAAGATTATGTTTTTGAAGGATAGTTTTGTAAGCTATACAAAAATCAACCATCAAATCTTTCTTTTTATCGTGAGCGATAAGTGCAATATTCATAACATAAACCTCCTGTCTTATTTTCTCTTCATTGCCTTAATAGGAATATTTGCAGTAAGGGCAGGAACAGTTGACTTTCCGTCCTCACTCTGCGCAGTTGTTATCTGGATATCAAGCCCTTGATCAGAAACATCCATATATTTCTCAAGGACCGCCATAATCTCATCCCTAATTTTTTCCAAAAATTCTGTATCGGTATTTGCACGGTCGTGAACTAATACAAGCTTAAGTCTGTCTTTCGCCACATCCTTGGAAGCAACCTTGCGTCGACCGAATATTCTGGATAAATCTATCATTTCAATTCTCCTTTACCGATATTATTTCTTTTTGAATTTCCCAAAAAGTTTTGAGAAAAATCCACCGCCATCAAGCTCCATAAGCGGAACATTTTCACCGCTTAAACGCTTTGTAATATTACGGTATCCCTGACCTGCAAGAGATTTCATATTAACAACTGCAGGTTCGCCTTTGTTTGTTGAAACAATAACATTTTCATCATCAGGAACAATACCGATTAATTCAATGTTTAAAATATCAATAACATCATCAACATTCATCATTTCGCCTCTTTTAACCATATCTGTTCTGATTCGGTTAATTAAAAGGAAATGATCGTCAATTTCATTAGCATCAAGAAGCCCGATTATTCTGTCTGCATCACGAACAGCAGAAACTTCCGGTGTTGTAACAACTATCGCCTTATCCGCACCGGCAATAGCATTCTTAAAGCCCTGCTCAATCCCTGCAGGACAGTCTATGATTATAAAATCAAATTCCTCTTTAAGCTCTTTGCAAAGCTTCTTCATCTGTTCCTCTGTAACAGCATCTTTATCCTTTGTCTGAGCCGCCGGAATAAGGCAAAGACCATCATAACGCTTATCCTTTATAAGAGCCTGTCTGACCTTACAATTTCCTGAAACAACATCAACTAAGTCATACACAATTCTATTTTCAAGACCAAGAACAACATCAAGATTACGAAGCCCGATATCCGTATCAACTAAAACAACTTTTTTACCCAGTAATGAAAGTCCAACCCCAAGGTTTGCAGTTGTTGTTGTTTTACCAACACCACCCTTGCCCGAGGTTATAACTATTACCTGTGACTGTGCTTTTGCCATAATTTACCTCCATAAGTAAAACCAATTTAAATCATTTGCAAAAATGCAAAATTTTACACTTTTATTCTCTGAATTTCAACATACACATTATAACATACATCTCTTCAAAAGTCAAAATATTATTTTCTTTTTTGCAAAAATTCTTCAATAAATATTTTGTCGTCCTTTATATAGGCAAGTTCCGGACTTAAATAATCCTTTGCCTCCCCCTCGGGCGACCTTGTTATCAAATCAGCAATACGAAGCTGCGTGGGAGAAAGATTAAGGGCAACAACAACAGCCTCACGGTTTCCGCTTTTTCCTGCGTGGACCATTCCCTTAACACTGCCCATAACAAAAATATTCCCTTCCGCAACAACCTCTGCCCCGGGGTTTACATCTCCAACAATGACAACGCTTCCCTCGGATTCAAGTAACTGTCCGGACCTTAAAGTTTTCTTGTAAAATTTTGTAAATTCATCTTCCGTTTCGATGCTTATTGCCCTGTCCAGAATTTGTTTTGCATTTATGGCTTCTTTAACCTTTTCCTCTGTTGTCTGTTCAGGCGTATCAGGGTGTTCCCAATATTCAACACTATCCTTTAAAACATCAGAAACCTTTTCCGTAAGCTTTTCATATTCTTCGCGGGTAAGAGGTGTGCCTTTAAAACCAATTTTTTTTACACCCTTAAAGAAGTTCTTTGATTCATCAAACTTTTTTATAAGAGCAACTTTAACCTCTTTATATGTGGCATTTTCGTTAATATGGACCACCATTCCGTTTTTATAAAGCTTAAATGTCAGCAATTCTTTTTTTTCAGCCATTTTTCATTTCCCTTTCTATCTTAATATTCTGTTTGGTAATACAATCTTGTCTTCAGCCTCGTTAAGACCCAGATACGAGGAGAACATTTCCCTTCCGATTGCTGCTGCATAACGGCTTGACGCACCGTGTTCAATTACAACTGCCACCGCAATCTGAGGATTGTCATAAGGTGCAAAACCCACAAATAAAACATTATCACTTCCCTGGCTTACTTCTGCCGTCCCGGTTTTACCGCCAACAGAGGCGGGAAAGTTTTCAAAAACTGCCGATGCCGTACCATCATCAGTAACACGCCTCATTCCATCTTTCACAGCATCATAAGTACTTTCTTTTATTTTCAGCTGCGACAGCACTTTCGGCTCTGCCTTATAAACAATTTTATCTGTCTCATACTCTCTGATTTCCTTGATTATATGAAGCTGATTTCTTGTTCCTTTATTTAAAAGAGTTGAAATGTAACTTACAAGCTGGGCAGGCGTAAACATATTATCTGATTGTCCGATTGCCGCTTGAAGCACATCGCCCGGATACCATTTCATTCCCAGTTTTTCTCTGTATTTCGGACTTGCAACAATCCCAAGCTCTTCATAAAGTTCTATTCCCGTCTTTTCACCGAGACCAAACGCTTTTGCATATTTATTTATATTGTCTATCCCAACAAGACGTCCTGCCTCATAAAAGAAACAGTTACAAGAAACCCCTATTGCCTCGGATACATTCAAGGGCCCGTGAGTTTTTCCGCTTTTCCATATAAGACAAGTTGGCTGATATGACGGGGCATAGTATTTATACACTCCGTCACAGGTTATTGTGCTGCGAGGAGTTATAATTCCTTCCTCAAGCGCAGCAATTGCCACAAGAGGTTTAAAAGTTGAACCGGGGGTATATGCTCCGCTTAATGCTCTGTTAAATAAGGGTTTTGTTTCGTCCTTAAGCATATTATTGTAGTTCTCTGTATAGGTAACCGGATCATACCCGGGATAAGATGCAATTGCAAGAACTCCACCCGTTTTAATATCTACCGCAATTGCAGAACCGCTGAATGCATCATAGCCTTTGTCAGCTCTCGCCGCAGAAATATTTTCCATAAGGGCTTTTTCTGTAACTTCCTGAAGCTTTGAATCTATGGTTAAAACAGCGTAATTATCCGTTTCGGGCGGAATTTCTTTTAAAACTCTCTCTACGCTCCCTTTTTTATTTTGCTGAACCATCATTGACCCATCTTTTCCCTTTAGAAAGCTTTCAAGTTCCTTTTCTATTCCCTCTTTACCGATAATGTCATTCATTCCATAGCCGTCTTTTTTCAGTTTCTCATATTCTTCAGCGTAAATTATACCCGTTCTTCCAAGAATATGCACCGCCTGTGAACCGTTAACATAATGTCTCATAGGCTCTATTTCAACAGAAACACCTGTCATTTCAAAACTTCGTTCAGAAACCTGCTGAACAATTTCCATAGGTACGTCTGTTGCAAAGGTATACGGATTTGTCACCCCAAAGTGTCTGTTTTCCATTCCGTATCGAACTGCAATTATATCCCGCCTTATGTCTCCTGTATAATGTTCCGAAAGCTTATATTTTTCAGCAAGCTCATTTAAAATTTTAGTTTCAGTATATTTTTGAGGAAAGTCATTTTCTTCTTTCCAACTTTTTATTTTCTCCTCATCCTCAAAATCAAAAACAGGAGGCTGTCCTTTTATAGGAAATTCATCCACAAATTCAGCTCCGTTTTCCTTAACTATATTAAGCAAAACAGATATGGTTTCGTTTAATTTATTCTCATCTGCTCCAACGTTTTGGATTCTTATATAATATCCCATACGGTTAGTGACCATCGGTCTTCCGTAAGTATCTAAAATCTCGCCTCTTGACGCTTTTATGGGATACGAACGCTCTGTCTGGTTTATTATTCGTTCCTGATTTATTTTTCCGTTAACAATCTGAAGATTAAATAAAACTGAGACAAAAATAACAACGAAAACAAATAAAAACACACCAAGTATTATATATCTGTGTCTCACATTTCTATTTTCCAACATCTTCTCCCTTTTTCATCATACAGTCTTTTAAATAAATTATTTAACGGAACGTAAATTATCAACATTAAAAATCCGTTATAAATCGCTTCAATTCCGATAACAGATATTTTATGAACAATTCCCGTGACAGGAGAAAACAACGAATTTATAAATTCTGCAAAAATTGTCCACACA
>JAZRTD010000283.1:0-1920 GCA_045651845.1 Clostridia bacterium
AAATTTTCTTAAAGTTTTTCATAATAAACCTCCTTAAAGTTTATATATAATTTTAATTTTTTACTAAAGTTATAGTTTTACCTGACGCATTATGCTGTCATTGGGAATTTCTTCATCAAATCTTATATGAACAATCTGTTGAGGTCTGTTTGCAACCTCAAGCTCATTCCCATCTGCATCGGTCATATATTCAATTTTATGTTTAATAAAAGGTCTGTCGGGGCAAAGGAACTCAACCTCTCCGCCTTTGAAAAATCTATTCTTTTGAACCACCGACAAAAGTTTCTTTTCCTTATCGTATCCGCAGACAATTCCCGAAAGCTCGTAGTTTCTTATATAAGAGCTTGTTTCATAATTCTGCTCATTCCCGTCAGGCTTTTTATAATAAAAACCCGTCGTATATCCTCTATGGCTCACTTTTAAAAGCTCCAAGAGCCACTCCTGTTTAAACTTATACTCATCGGGATTTTCAAAATAGGAGTCAATGGCATCCCGATACGCCTTAACCACCGTTGCAAGGTAATACTCTGTCTTAACTCTTCCCTCAATCTTAAAACTGTCAAGACCGCTTTCTATAAGCTTATCAATATGCTCAATCATACATAAATCCTTAGAATTATATATGAATGTCCCTCTTTCGTTTTCAAAAACCGGCATATACTGCCCCGGACGCTGTTCCTCCATTAAATAATAATTCCATCTGCAAGGATGGGAACAAGCCCCAAGATTACTGTCGCGGTTTGTCATATAATTGCTTAAAAGACACCGCCCCGAATAGGAAATACACATCGCTCCGTGAACAAACGCTTCAAGTTCAAGAGAATCAGGCGTGTTTTCACGAATCTCAGCAATCTCTTTAAAGGACATTTCTCTCGCAAGAATAACACGCTTTGCTCCAAGGGAATGCCACATCTTAGCACTTTCATAATTAACATTATTCGCCTGAGTGCTTATATGAATTTCAAGGTCAGGTGCCACCTCTTTGGCAATAGAATATAGTCCCAAATCAGATATAATCACTGCATCAATGCCTGTTTTAACGGCCTCTTTAAGATAATCGCGAAAATCCTTTAAATCCTCATTATGCGGAATTATATTCGCCGTCAGATACACCTTTTTCCCTCTCTCGTGGGCAAATTCAACTCCCTCACGGATTTCATCCATAGTGAAATTGTCAGCGGCAACACGGAGAGAATACTCTTCCCCGCCGATATACACTGCATCCGCCCCATACAAAAAGGCAATTTTCAATTTATCAAGATTCCCCGCAGGAGCGAGAAGTTCAGGCTTTTTCATAAATTATTTACCTTTCAATTTATCCTGTCTGCCTATTTATCCTCAATGGCGTAGTCATATACGCCCTTTGCAATAGCCGTTGACAGTTTATTCTGCCCCTTAGGGCTGACTAAAAATTCAAAATCCTCTTCCCTGTCAATAAAAGCCGTTTCAACAAGAATGGCAGGCATCGAAGTTTCTTTTATAACCACAAATCCTGCAGTTTTAACACCTCTGTCATAAAGTTCTGTTTCTTCGGCAAGACAGCTCTGAACGCTTTCCGCAAGCCTTTCGCCCTGGCTTTCCCTTTGGAAACAATATGTTTCAACACCTTTTCCTCCGCCTGCGTTACAATGAATTGAAATAAACAAATCCGCATCCAATCCGTTTGCAATCCCCGCACGGTTTAAAAGGGCCTCAAGAACAGAGCTTCCCTTAATATTATCATTAATATTATCCCTTGTCATAACAACTTCAAAACCCATAAATTCAAGTTTTCTGCGGAGCATATCAGCAATCGGCCAGGTTATGTTCTGTTCCCACACTTCATACTCTTCATTATGCGCCCCGATATCTATTCCCGAAAAATTGTGTCCCGGGTCGATAACTATTAAAAGCTTGTCCTCTTCCTCAATTTCTGTAAGA
>JAZRTD010000284.1:0-9059 GCA_045651845.1 Clostridia bacterium
CGGAATTATTCCTGAAATTTTAAATACTCAGATATATAATGATGTGTGCATTATAAAAGATGAAGAAGCTATAAAATGCGCAAAAGACCTTGCATCAAAGGAAGGAATTATGTGCGGAATATCAGGCGGAACAAATGTTGCCGCAGCCATAAAGCTTGCTAAGAAGCTGGGGAAGGGGAAAACGGTTGTAACTGTTCTTCCCGATACAGCTGAACGATATTTTTCAACACCGCTTTTTGAAGATTAGAAAAAAACAGCCGAAATTCGGCTGTTTTTTTAAAACTCAAATTCAAATTTATCAATCGGTGCGTTATTATTTATTATTTTATCTGCAAATTTTTCATACATTGGCTTGCGGATTTGTTCCATCTGTTTGAGAGTCTCCAAATTCTTTGACAGCGGTCTTCCGTTGGTGTCAAGGCTGGACAATTCACGGGTAATGTAATAGATAATTCCGTTTTGCTTAAGAGTGTATAAATTCTCATCAATAGTAACAATTCCCCCACCTGTTGCAATAACCTTTCCTGAAAGCTTTCCTGTTTGAGATGCGATTTCTGATTCTATTTCACGGAAATATTTTTCACCGTGTTTCTCAAAAATTTCAGGTATGGACATACCTGTTTTTTCAACAATTTTCTCGTCAGTATCAATAAATTCCTTATTTGTTATCTGTGCAATCTTTTTCCCGAGAGTTGATTTCCCGCACCCGGGCATACCGATAAGAACAATATTTGACATTTTCTTATATATATCTGTAAAAATTTTATCTGCTTCTTCGTCAGAGAGGCTGTCTTCCGTAAAAATTTCAAATGCCTTTTTTGCCTGATAAACAAGCATATAAAGTCCGTTTTCGGCAGAAATTCCCTTTTCCTTTGCATCAAATACAAGTTTGGTTGTAAGGGGATTGTAAATCACATCAAGGACTCCCTCGCAGTTGGGAAAATCCGAGATATTTAAAGGAGTTTCCCCGTTATGCGGAAACATTCCCACAGGTGTTGTGTTAATTATGATTTGACAATCATTCCAAAGCGGAATATTTTCGTAATTATATTTTCCGCTCCTTGAAACGATTTTTATATCCGATGCATTTGAGTCAGAAACAACCGCGTATACAGTAAGTGATGTTCCGCCCGAGCCTAAAATGACAACTTTTTTGTCTTTAAAGTTGATTTTGTTCTTCTTTGCTAAAGCGTCAAAGCCATCATAATCTGTATTATATCCGTATAACTTTCCGTTAACTTTTTTAACTGTATTGACGCACCCAATTTTTTTTGCAGATGGTGAAATATAGTCGCAAAATTCCATAATATCCTTTTTATACGGAATTGTAACATTAAACCCGTCATATTGATTGGTTTTAACAAAATCCTTAAGGGTTCCTTTTGGAACAGAAACCAAATCGTATTGGTATTTCCCCATTGCCTCGTGAATAATTTTTGAAAAGCTGTGGGAGAGCTTTTCGCCAATAAGTGCGTATTTCATAATATAAATTACCTTTCCTGAATTTCAGAATAACTGCCTAAGAATGTTGCATATCCGCCCTCACCGCAAAGCTCGGATATAAGGGCTAAAACCTTCTCGTCAAAAACCGACGCCTCAACATCGAAATAAAACATATATTCAAAATCCTCTCCAATAATGGGACGGCTTTCAAGCTTTGTTATATTAAGTCCAAGAGTGGCAAACCGCGAAATAAGGCTAAAGAGCGCTCCGGGTTTGTGCGGTGCTTTAAGAACAAGACTGATTTTATCAGAGGAGGGGTAAATCTCAAGATTTTTGGATATGCAAATAAATCGGGTGTAATTATTATCTGAATTTGCGATTGAGTTACATACGATATTGAGTCCGTAATACTTTGCACATTCAGGAGAAGAGATTGATGCAATATATGGACTATCTGATTTTGCAACTATCTGTGCAGCAATTGCAGTGTTTTCGCATATATGCACATTAATTTCAGGGTGTTCTTTAAAAAAGTCGGAGCATTGTCCAATTGCCTGCTCGTGAGAAAAAACATCTGTAATTTCAGATAGTTTTGTTCCATTTTTTGCAAGAAGCGTGTGGTTTATTTTTAGCTTAATGCTCTTTGTAATATAAAATTTATGATATTTCATCAAATCGTAAACCTGATTAACAGAACCGTAAAGACAGTTCTCAATAGGCAAAATTCCATATTCGCAAATCCCGTTATCTATGGCGGAGAATACATCGGAGAATGATTGGAAATATTCTATTTGTGCATTAGAAAAAATCTTATTGCAGGCAATCTGGGAATATGCCCCTTTAATACCTTGACAAGCAATGGTTGCGGATTTGGGAAAGTTTTTATTAGTGTTATGTATTGAAAATCTTATAGAATCTAGAGTTTCTGACGGGTCTGCTCCGTTTGAGGTAACCTGATACAAACGGCTCAAATTCATAATTGTTGAGAAAAGAACTTTTGCATAATCGGATAATTCGTCTCCTGCTTTTTGACCCATTTTCTCAAGAATTTCGTCCTCGCGGCCCTGTTGCATAATAGGCATATTGTTTGCACGCTTGTATTCTGCAACCGAGGTGGTGATTTCCATTCTCTTCTTAAACAGAGTTAGAATTTCGTCGTTTATCTTATCGATTTCCGCTCTGCATTCGTTAAGGTTCATTATAATCATCTCCGTAAATTAAAGTAGAATATCCGCAATTGCAATAGCCGCGGCACTCTCAATGCATGGAATTGCGCGGGGAACAATACAGGGGTCGTGTCTGCCAACAATTTTTAGTGTTGTTTCCTCCATTTTGGAAAGGCTGACAGACCTTTGTTCCTGACCGATAGAGGGAGTTGGCTTAAATGCCGTGCGGAATATAATCGGCATGCCTGATGAGATTCCACCTAAAATTCCGCCATGATTATTTGTCTTGGTTTTTATCTCTTTGTCTTCTATAATGAAAGGGTCGTTAACCTGGGAGCCTCTTAAAGCTGACGCTTTAAACCCAAGGCCAAATTCAATTCCTTTAACAGCACCTATCCCGAAAACAGTTGATGCAATCTTGTTTTCAATCCCGTCAAAAATCGGATTACCTATCCCAGCGGGAACACCTGTAATTGCACATTCGATTATTCCGCCCACGGAGTCAAGTCCATCTTTTGCGGAAAGAATTTCATTTTGCATTTCTTCTTTAACAGATTGGTTAATTACAGGAAAAGTTATGTTGCTTGCGGTGATTTCGGGATTTACCATATCAAATGGGATGTCGTATACATTGCCAATGGAGTAGATATGGCTTAAAATTTTAATCCCTTTTCTTTTTAAAATCTGAATAAGAATACCACCTGCAATGCATAGTGGGGCAGTGAGCCGTCCGGAAAAATGACCGCCGCCTCGAGTGTCGTTAAAACCGTTATACTTTATGTGCGCAGTGAAGTCGGCATGACCGGGACGAGGGATATCTGAATTATAATCCTCTGAACGGACATTGTGGTTTTCTATAATGGCACAAAGCGGAGTCCCTGTTGTATATCCGTTTAAAATTCCAGATAAGAACTTAACCTCATCAGCCTCTTTTCTTGGGGTTGAAAAGGGATTGTTTCCGCCTTGTCTTCGAGCCATAAAGCTTTTAAGCTCTACAGGGTCAACCTTTTCTCCGGAGGGGAGGTTGTTTATAACAACACCGATTGCCTCGCCGTGGGATTCGCCGAAAACAGATATTTCAATATTGGTTCCGATTTTAGATGACATTTATTGTCCCTCCGTTTTGTTTAAAATCTTCAAAGAAGTGGGGGTAGGATTTATTTATTGCCTCTGCCCCTGAAATAATAACTTCATTTTCACATATGGAAGAGGCAACTGCCGCCGCCATAACTATTCTGTGGTCATTGAAACTGTCGCATTTTCCGCCTCTTAGCTTTCCTGTCCCGAAGATAGTCAAGGAATCTTCGTCTGCCTTGGCATTTCCCCCTAAATTCTTTATAAGACTTAAGGTTGAGTCAATTCTGTCGCTTTCCTTTATCCTAAGCCGTTTTGCGTTGTATAATACGGATTTTCCCTGTGCACCGCATAAAAGAACAGCGATAACAGGAAATAAGTCAGGATACTGCGAAACATCAAGAGAAAGAGGTTTTTTATCTTTTAAGCTGACTTTATAGCTGTTATTTTCTGTTTTAATTTCCGCTCCGAATTTTTTAAGAACGGATAAAACTTCAATGTCGCTCTGCTTTGAATAAGGATTTAATCTAAATGCTGAAACTTCACCGGATAAAGCCGCTGATGCCATAAACGGAGCAATGTTTGACCAATCACCCTCAACATTATATTTTTCAGGGCTTATGTATTTCTGGTTGCCGTAAATTATGAATTTTGAATTGGTTTTGGTAATTTCAATTCCAAAGTGACTTAATGTGTCGATTGTCATATCAACATAAGCCGACGACTCAAGAGGGGAAGTCAAAATAATTTCGCTGTCTCCGTTGAGCAATGGAAGTGCAAACATAAGACCTGATATAAACTGTGAGCTGACATCTCCCGGGAGGGTGTATATTCCAGATAAAAGCTTTCCTGTTATTGAAAGAGGAAGAGTCTTTGCGTTGAATTTACATCCGTTTTCTTCCATTGTCTGAATAAGAGGAGTCAGAGGTCTTTTTGAAAGTCTGCCACTGCCTGAAAATTCTGCATTGTCTAAAACAACTGCCGCAACAGGAATTAAAAATCTTAAGGTTGAACCGCTTTCGTTACAGTCAAGCTTAGGTGATTGAATTCTTTTTGATATAGGAATGACGGTTAAAATATCATTTTCTCTTTTAATTTCTGCCCCTGATGAAATAAGACAGGAAATTGTTGCCTCAATATCCTTTGACATAGAAGAAATTCGAAAAGATGTTGGCTTATTGGAAAGGGCAGCCGCAATTAATGCCCTGTGGGCATCTGATTTTGATGTTATGGCAAAGACCGTTCCATTTGGGTTATTCCATTTAATTGATACATCCATTTTTATTCTCCATAAGCAAGATTAATAAAATTTTCCAGCTGGTCAACAGGGCATTTATAAAGAACGCATTTCCCTAATTCCTGGGGAATAACAAGCGTTATATTAGAAGAAGTTCGCTTTTTATCCTTAAGCATAACCGAAAGCAATTCTTTGGGGGAAAATTCACATCTATAGGGAAGATTGTTTTTCTTTAAAACAGACACGATATCATTTGAATAATCTTCTTTTGAAATTTCCATCTTATAACCTGCCCTTGATGCCATAACCATACCGATTGCAACAGCTTTTCCGTGGCTTATTTTATAATTGGAACATTTTTCAATTGAGTGTCCTATTGTGTGGCCGAAATTTAAAAGCTGACGAAGTCCTGTGTCAAATTCGTCCTGCTTAACAACATCAGCCTTTAATTCGATGCATCGACTGATTATATCGGTTATATTTTCGCTAAAGTTGGTTGAAAATTTATAAAAAAGCTCTTTATCAAATATAACACCGTATTTGATTGCCTCGGCCGTTCCGTCGCTGAATAGGTCGGGAGTGAGAGAAGATAAAAAATCTGTGTCGCATATAACGGTTTTAGGCTGATAAAATGCCCCTGCAAGATTTTTGCCCTCTCTAAGGTTTACCCCTGTCTTTCCGCCCACAGACGAGTCTATGGCAGATAAGAAGGTTGTTGGGATTTGGATAAAATCAATCCCACGAAGGAGAATTGATGCACAAAAACCTGCAGTATCTCCAACAATTCCGCCCCCTAAAGCAACA
Organism: Clostridia bacterium; assembly: GCA_045651845.1. Lineage (GTDB taxonomy): Bacteria > Bacillota > Clostridia > Monoglobales > Monoglobaceae > SIG454. The sequence goes on from JAZRTD010000284.1 coordinate 5,725, forward strand.
ATGCAGTCGGAACGGGAAATTTCATTTTTGACAGCAAATTCAAGGATATTTGAAACAGTTTCCAGATTTTTATGTTCTTCACCGTTTTGGAAAACAAATTTTATGCAGTCAAATCCGCCGTCGGTAATTAGGTTTAAAACCATTTCGCCGTAAAGATTGTCAACATTGTCATCGGTAATCAAAAGAACTTTCTTTGCCTTTGTCAAAGCCGAAATTTTTTCGGGCAAAAGGGAAATAACTCCTTTCCCGATTATGCAGTTATACGGGTTTGATACTCCTTCAACTGATATGCTTTTCATTTAAATTTTCTCCTTTTAGTTAAATACTTCTCTTAAAATTATTCAAAGGATATCTTAGTAAAATTCATTTGTAAATCAGAATTTTTTTATTTTCTCTTCCTGTGTGATATCGGGCAAGAATAAAAGCCAGTCAGAGGTTTCGGTTTTGTCAAATGAGTTATTTCCACAGGATAACACTTCTCCGTCAAGGTTTAGTGCAAGGGAATAATCCCGTCCTGCTGAAATCGCAACAATATTTGACCAAAAATCAACAGAAAGCTGTTTTGATAAATTATATCCGCAGCCTGAAACACTGCCATCGGTTTTAAGCGCTATGGTGTGATAATAACCACAGGAAACGGTCAAAATATCTGTCCATTTAGAGACATCGCATTGTCCGTATTGATTGTTTCCAATTGCGGAAACCGTTCCGTCAGAGTGGAGAAAAACAGAGTGGTATGCCCCTGCAGAGGCAGCATCAGCGTTTTTGATATGTGAAACATCGCATTGACCGTAGGTGTTATCTCCAATGGCCTTGACCTCTCCGTTTTTGGTAATGCCGAGAATGTGATTTGGCCCGGCTGAGACAGAAACAATATTTTTCCACTTTGAAACTGCAGAAAGGGGCGAGTCTAAATCTCCGGCATAAACCACCCGATATTTGTCAGTAATCCCTAATGTGTAATTGGCAGAGGATGAAATATAAATAATGTTTTTCCATTTTTTTGTATTGCATTGTCCGTATGTGTTATTCCCGATAGATATAACAGTTCCGTCAGATAAAAGAATAGAAGAATGATTTTCTCCTGCGGAAACGGATACCGCATTTTTTATTTTCGCGGTGTCTGTCTGGCTAAAAAGGTTATTCCCCACAGAGACAACACTTCCGTCCGAAACAAGACCTACGGAGTGATTAGAGCCTGCAGAAATATAATTCTGGAAATCACTTGAACTGTTTCTGTTTCGTCCGTATAAAATCATACTTCGAAGCGAACTGTCACGGTAATCTCCCAAATCCATAAAAATTGCAATCGCCTTATCGTTTTTTCCGCTGTTCATAAGAGAAACAGCATTATTATAACGGATTGAAGGGATAATTATAAAATAAAGAATAAGAAAAATAGATGTTATTCCTATCAGAAACGGGTATATAAATGCGGGTTTTTTAATATTTTTTAATTTGTCATTCTTCGATGCTTTATCTGTGGAAACAGAGATATTCTTCGATGAATAAATTATCGAGCCACAATAAGGGCAGGTGTTATCAATTTCTGCCAGCGTTTCAGAATTAAGTGATGCACCGCAGTTATAACATTTTATTTCTGCCAATTAAATCGCCTCCGATTTTATAATGCTTTTCCGATTTTTTGTCCTGTCTTAACAGGAAATTCCCTGCAAATTAGACTTGAAGATACAATGTTTTTCTCAAGCTGAATCCTTTGGGGCCGAAAAAGAAGAATAATGGTTGAACCGCCAAATTCAAATTTACCTTTCTCGTCGCCCCTTTTAAAGGTGTGGGATTGATGATAGTTAACAATTCTGCCAACCAGCATAGCACCCACTTCCATAAAAACAACATCGCCGAAATTCTCTGTATTTAAAATGCAGTACTGCCGACTGTTCCTGCTGTATACAGGCACATTTTCAACCGCAACAGGCTGAACGGTATGCAGTATACCAGGAATTTTAATGTTTTCGCCTTTTTGTCCGTCGTCAAAATAATGATAACGATGATAATGAGACGGGGTGAGGCGGAAGATAAGACACACTCCGTTTTTATATTTATTGGCAATTTCTTGATTTTCCAAAAGTGAGGATATGCTGTACTGGGAATTTTTAACAGTAAATATTAAATCATCCGTGATGGTATAAGCTGTCAGCAATCCGTCGCAAGGGGAAACAAGGTCTGTTTTTTCCGATGAAAAAGTTCTTGCACAGGGTTTAACTTTACGAGTAAAAAAATGGTTAAATGATGTCCATTTTTCCGTTTCAAAATCATCAAGACTAATACTATTTTTCCATATAAAAAATTTTATAAACAGAGAGGATAGCTTGCTGTCTATAAAACAACCCGCCGCACGGGAAATGGTGGGACGGGTAAGAATTTTCAGTATAAGCCTTCCCGCTACAGTTTTGTAAAGGAAGTTAAGCATTGAATTGTCCTCCGATAATTATAACAAGAGTAAAAACAATTGCACCGATAAGAGAAACCAGCAAAAGGCCCTTAAAATACGGCTTTTTAATTTTTATCTTTGAAATGAATAAAATTCCTATAATGAGCAATCCAATATTATAAAACTTAACAAACACTCCTTTTGTTAAGAGAAAATCAAGAACAAGGAACAATGGAAGAAGAAGGGAAACACTTGTAACAGGCAACCCCTCATAATATACTCTTTTTTCACCGCTTACGGCAGTTCTGTTTATCTCAGAAACATTGAAATAACCAAGACGGATAACAGCCGCAAGAACATAAAAGATAATGCAGAAAATTGTCAGCCAGAAATTGAACGACTCAATATAATTCATAAAATTAAAAACGATAACCGCAGGAAATGCGCCAAAACATATAAGGTCGCACAAAGAGTCTATTTGAATTCCAAAGGCTTTCTCATTTTCAGTTCTTTTGCATCTTCTCGCAATGGTACCGTCAAACATATCGCAAATTCCGCTTATCATAAGACAAAGGACTGCAAATTTCAAATTACCGCTGAATGCCTGAAACATTCCAACAACAGATGTTGAAAGACCAATATATGTAAGTATCACAGAATAATTATAATAACCAATCATAAATAAATCCCCTTTTTATTTCTATCATAAAATTATACCACAAAAAAAGGCATATTGCAACAATAAATTATTGATGTATAAATCAAAGATATTTGACATAAATTGAAAATGATGGTATAATGAACATAGATATTACGGAGGTATTATAGTTATGTATTTGAATGAATATGAAAAATGGCTTACAAGCACGGTTGTTGATGAAGATACAAAAAATGAGCTTAAAAACATAGCGGGTGATGATAAAGAGATAAAGGAACGGTTTTA
>JAZRTD010000285.1:0-1112 GCA_045651845.1 Clostridia bacterium
ATATATAACAACAATAAAATCACCGATGATTTTACACTTTCTTCTACCGCAAGCATAACTCACCAAAACGGTGTTAATAATTTTATACACACCGACATTAGTGACAAGACTACGGTTTAATACAAAAACGGGTAAATCAGCCCCGTTTTAAAAGAAAACCTTGACTTTATAAAGGATGCGTTTTGCAAGGAGAAGAATTTCGATTTTGTTATCCGAGAATTTTCAATCCCCTGTCAGGGAAAAAGCAAAGACGGCTTTCTGATATTTTACGACGGGCTTTCCAATGCGGATTTTATAAACCGTGATATCTTAGGCGGATTATTAAGAGAACCGATTAATCTTCCTCCCGAAAATGTTACAGAGGACCTTGTTTTTTCAACCCTCATTCCCCAAGCACCTTTAAGCAAGATAACTGAAATTGCTCAAGTTATTCAAATGGTTGGATTTGGGAACTGTGCTATATTTATTGATGGGTGCAGTTGTTCCTTTGTGGCTGATGTTAAAGGCTTTGGGGGAAGGGGAGTCGGCTCACCCATTACGGAGGCGGTTTTATCAGGGCCGCAGGAGGCATTTAACGAAAAGCTTATGACCAATATTGGTCTCATTCGTAAAATCCTTAAAGATTCCAACCTCATAAGCGAAAAAATCAGCGTCGGCGAAAAGAGCAACACTCCCTGTTCTCTTATGTATATAAACGGTTTAACTAACCAATCTCTCGTTGATGAAGTCAGACGCCGTCTCTCAGGGATTTCTACTGATTACATCTTTTCCTCAACCGATATTGAAATGTTTATTGAGGAAAGCACCCTTTTTCCTCTTCCGCAGGTGGTTAAGACCGAGCGTCCTGACCGTGCGGCATCATTTCTTGCGGAGGGAAAGGTTGTTATTCTTGTTCAGGGGAGTCCTTTCGCCCTTGTTCTTCCTGCCACCGCCGCCGACCTTATAGAGGCATCGGAGGATAACTATGTTCGCACCCAAGAAGCAAACTTTATGAAAATCATAAGAATTCTTGGAATACTCATTTCTCTGCTTCTCCCCGGAACATTTGTTGCTATTTCCCTTTACCATCACGAGTCAATCCCAACTGATTTACTCTTCGCCATTGAGGCAAC
>JAZRTD010000286.1:0-5552 GCA_045651845.1 Clostridia bacterium
CCCTTGAACGCTTTGAACTTCCAAGAAATGAAGCTATAAAGTTTATGGAAGAAAAGGGCGAAAGCTATAAGGTTGAGCTTATAAATGACCTGCCTGAAGATGCAATAATTTCTTTCTATAAGCAGGGCGAATTCACAGACCTTTGTGCAGGGCCTCACCTTATGTCAACGGGCAAAATTAAAGCGATTAAGCTCCAGAGTGCAACGGGCGCATACTGGAGAGGTAATGAGAAAAACAAGATGCTCACAAGAATTTACGGAACGGCGTTCCCTAAAAAGGCTGACCTTGACGAATATATTGAAATGCTTGAAGAAGCGAGAAAGCGTGACCATAACAAGGTGGGCAGAGAGCTTGAGCTTTTCACAACGGTTGATTCAATCGGTCAGGGACTTCCTATTATGCTCCCGAAGGGTGCAAAAATTATGCAAATTCTCCAGAGATTTGTTGAGGATCACGAGGACGCAAACGGTTGGGTAAGAACAAAAACTCCGTATATGGCGAAAAGCGACCTTTATAAAATCTCAGGGCATTGGGATCATTATCAGGACGGTATGTTTGTGTTCGGTGATGAGGAAAAGGATAAGGAAGTTTTTGCTCTTCGTCCTATGACCTGTCCGTTCCAGTATCAGGCATATCTTAATAAAATGAGAAGCTACAGAGATTTGCCTCTCCGTTACGGCGAAACCTCAACTCTTTTCAGAAATGAAGCGTCGGGCGAAATGCACGGGCTTATAAGAGTAAGACAGTTCACAATTTCAGAAGGACACCTTATGTGTACTCCAGAGCAGCTTGAGGCAGAGTTTAAATCTTGTCTTGAAATGGCTATATATATGCTCAAAACATTAGGTCTTTATGAAGATGTTTCATATAGATTCTCCCAGTGGGATCCTGAAGATAAAGAAAAATATATCGGAACTGAGGAACAGTGGGACGAGGCTCAGGGAACAATGCAGAAAATCCTTGACCACCTTGAAATCCCGTATAAAGTTGGTATTGGTGAGGCGGCTTTTTATGGTCCAAAGCTTGATATTCAGATTAAGAATGTTTTCGGCAAAGAGGATACTCTTATAACAATCCAGATTGACCAGATGCTTGCTGAAAAATTCGGTATGGAATATGTTGATAAAGACGGAAGTAAGAAAAATCCGTATATTATCCACAGAACTTCAATCGGATGCTACGAGAGAACACTTGCTCTTCTTATTGAGAAATATGCAGGCGCATTCCCAACCTGGCTTGCTCCTGTGCAGGTTAAAATTCTCCCGATTTCTGATAACTATGCTGAATATGCGGATTCTGTAAAGAAAGAGCTTGATAAATACGGCATAAGATGCGAAATTGATAAGAGAAGCGAAAAAATCGGCTATAAAATCAGAGAAGCACAGATGGAAAAGGTTCCTTATATGCTTATCGTGGGTGAGAAGGAAATGGCTGACGGTGCGGTTTCTGTTCGTTCAAGAAAAGATGGGGATAAAGGTTCGGTTAAACTTGATGAATTTATTGCTGATATCAATAAGGAAATTGCTGATAAAGCCAGATAAATAATTATACTATTGACTTTTTTTAAAGGTCGTAGTAAAATAAAATAAATATTTTTAAACTTTGGAGGTTTATATTATGAAAAAGATTATTGCACTTTTACTTGTTCTTGCAATGGTGGTGGCTTTTGTTGCTTGCGGTGAGAATAAGAATGAAACAGCGAATGATGCTGAAGCAAAGGCAGAGATTGCTCTTACAGAAGACGGATTTTTAACAATGGCAACAAATGCGGAATTCCCGCCTTATGAATTCTATGACAATGAAAAGATTGTTGGTATTGATGCGGAAATCGCTGAAGCTATCGCAAATAAGCTCGGTCTTAAGCTTAAGATTGAAGATATGAAGTTTGATTCTATTTTAGCTTCTGTTCAGAGCGGCGGCGTTGATATCGGTGTTGCAGGTCTTACTGTTACAGATGAGCGTAAAAAGAGCGTTGATTTCTCTTCAAGCTATGCAACAGGCGTACAGTCAATCATTGTTACAGAAGATTCAGATATTGCAACAGTTGATGATTTAAGCGGTAAGAAAATAGGTGTTCAGCTTTCGACAACAGGCGATATCTATGCATCAGGCGACTATGGCGATGAAAATGTTACAAAGTATAATAAGGGTGCTGATGCTGTTATGGCATTGCTTGGCGGTGAAGTTGACGCGGTTATTATCGATGACCAGCCTGCAAAGGTTTTCGTTGAGGAAAACGAAGGTCTCAAAATCCTTGACACAGAATACATTACAGAAGAATATGCGATTGCAATTTCCAAAGATAACAAGGCTTTAACAGAAAAAATTAATGTTGCCCTTGAGGAACTTGTTGCTGACGGAACAATTGATGCAATTGTTGCAAAGTATATAAAGGCTGAATAATTGTTGATTTGTCAATACAGTAAGGCAAAATAGGGGCAGACTTTGCTCCTATTTTGCTTGTATAATTTTGAAACGGTGATTCAGGCAGAGAGGAAACAAAAATGACGAAAAAAAATAAACTGTGGATTGCATTAGGGGCAGTTACTTTGGCCATTGTGCTTGCTTTGGGAGTGTTTATGCTCCAAAGCGGAGGAACTGCAAATGTAATCAGTCAGGAAAAAGCACAGACTCTTATTGATGATTCTTTTGCAAAAATGCCAGGTGCGGTTGCAACAACATCAATGAAATACATAGCAGAAAATTCCTATGCAAAGATTAACAGTATTTCTTACGGAGATGAAAAGGATATAATTTGCAATGTGACATTTTATTCTCCAAAGGTTAAAGATGTTGCTGTTGACTATTTTAAGGAAATTTCGGCTGAATTTGCGGAAAATCCCGAAATGAAACGCAAAACCTCAACACAGATAAAGCATATGCTGTCTGGGGAGCTAATGACAAGATTTGAAGCATCTGAAGTTGTTTCAACAGAGGGAACAATAGTCATATACGAAACAAAAGAGGGATATAAGGTCTATACTTCCGACGAAGTTGTTGATTTGTATTTTGGCGGAATTGTATCTGCCAAAAAAGAGATTGACGAGATAAGCGATAAAAAGGCGATTACATTTAAGAAAGGGTTTCTTGAATGTATAAAAGCGGAATATTCTGATGAAAAGCCTGAAACTGCAGGTCCGATTATTAAAGCCTGGAATAAATTTAAAAATGACTTTTACCGTAACTTTATAAAAGATGCAAACTGGAAGTACATAGTTACAGGTCTGTGGGTGACCATAAGGGTTACATTTTTTGCCCTGCTCATAGGTATATTCCTTGGATTTCTCGTTGCTATTATCAGATGCACCTGTGAAAAAACAGGTAAGCTTAAAATATGCGATGCAATATGCAGACTTTATCTGACAGTTGTGAGAGGAACCCCTGTTTTGGTTCAGCTTATGATAATTTTCTTTGTTGTGTTTATGCCAATGGGTGTTGATAAGTTTGTTGCAGCGGTTGTTTGCTTTGGGCTTAATTCAGGTGCTTATGTTGCGGAAATTGTCAGAGGCGGAATAATGTCTGTTGATGCAGGTCAGACGGAGGCTGGAAGAAGCCTCGGGTTTAACTATACCCAGACCATGATTTATATTGTTGTTCCTCAGGCATTTAAGGCGGTTCTCCCTGCTCTTGCCAATGAATTTATTGTTCTTTTAAAGGAAACCTCTGTTTCTGCGTATATCGGTCTTAACGACCTTGCAAGGGGCGGAGATATAATAAGAGGTGTAACTTACAGTGCGTTTATGCCTCTCCTTGCGGTTGCCGTAATTTATCTTGTTATGGTAATAGCTTTATCCTATCTTGTAGGAAAGCTTGAAAGGAGGCTGAGAAGCAGTGAGCGATAATGTTATTATAAAAACGGTGGATTTGTGTAAATATTATGGTGAGAAAATCCACGCTCTGGAAAAGGTTAGTGTTGATATTCGAAAGGGCGAGGTTGTCTGCATAATCGGGCCGTCAGGCTCAGGAAAATCCACATTTCTCCGTTCGCTGAACCTTCTTGAAACTCCAACAAGCGGAAAGATAATTTTTGACGGTGTTGATATTGCAGAGAAAAATGTCAATATAAATATCCACAGACAGAGAATGGGAATGGTTTTTCAGCATTTTAATCTTTTCCCTCATATGACAATACTTAAGAATATGACAATTGCCCCAATGAAGCTTCTTAAAATGTCTAAAGAAGAGGCTGAAACAATGGCAAAGGAACTTCTTAAAAGAGTCGGACTTGGCGATAGAGCCAATGCTTACCCCAGTCAGCTCTCAGGCGGACAAAAACAGAGAATTGCAATTGTCCGTGCCCTTTGTATGAAACCTGAGGTTATGCTTTTTGACGAGCCGACTTCTGCTCTTGACCCTGAAATGGTGGGTGAAGTTTTGGAGGTTATGAAAGAGCTTGCGTCAGAGGGAATGACTATGGCGGTGGTTACCCACGAAATGGGATTTGCAAGAGAGGTTGCGGATAGGGTTATATTTATGGCAGACGGAGCCATTGTTGAAGAGGGAACTCCTGATGAGATTTTCTCAAATCCGAAAAATCCAAGAACCATAGATTTTCTTAAAAAAGTATTATAAGGTGTACAATATATACCCCACTTTATTGGCTATAATTATAGCTAACAAAGGGGGTATATTTTTATGAAGAGAGGATTTTATGTAACAATCACAGAAACGGGAAAATATTATGGAAAGTTTCCGTTTAAGTCAGGAGGAATTGTGAAAATTTCAAAGGATAGGAGTAATGGCAGACGAAAGAGTATACGAGTTACATTGCCTTTGCTTGGAATTATAGGGTATCTTGCAACTGACGGAGATAACCTTGTTGAGGGCACAATGGGAGCTAACAAAATCTATGATAAAATCGGGAATTATGCTTATGCACAGATTATGTTTGTTTCGGATTTTCATGTTATTGCCAAAGTCCTTCGTCCTAAAGATGTTGTAAAGACGCCGTATCTTCGTGCATACCGCAAGCGAAAGGCTGCATAATTTGTGATAAATCCGTGTCTTTCTGAATATGATTATATATACAGAGAGGTTGGATAAAGATGAGGAGAAGATACAAAGCCTACGTGATAAACGGACGGAAATTTATGAAAAATGCAATTTCGGTTGCAATCGGAATTGGCGTTGCCTGCGGAATAATAACAGGGGCAAGGTTTGGAGATGTAAAGCTTGATGTTTCAAAAAACCAAGTAAAAAAGGAAATTCAGGAGAATGAGGTTAAGAGGGAGATTGAAAAGGATTTAAGCCTTAAAAATATTGTATTTAATGAGTTTCCTTTTTTAAAATATTTGGATTTAGAGCAGACAAAATCTGTGTTCAATGAAATTGATGCGGACAGACAAGTGCTTCCTAAATCGGGCATAATTGTTGGCTTGTCAGGGGAACTTCCTATCCGAGAGATTGATTCAGGGCAGAGTAAAACCATAGGGAACGAAAATGTTCTTGTGAAAAATGAAACTCAATACAGTGTTAATACTAAAGAATTGCTTAAAGAAAAGCTTGGTCTTGATATGACCATAAGCGGACCTAAGGTTTTGATTATTCACACT
>JAZRTD010000287.1:0-1114 GCA_045651845.1 Clostridia bacterium
ACATCAGTTATAACACCAATGGTTGGAATAAGTGTATCAGGATTATTCACTTGCTTTCCCTCCAATCTTTTTCATAACTTTAACAATATTCATAGAGATAGGACACTTAGAAAGACATCTTCCGCAACCTACACAGCTAAAAAGTCCGTCATTGTTTTCGGGATAGTATACAAGCTTGTGCATAAATCTCTGGCGGAAACGCTCTTTTTGAGTCAAGCGGTTGTTTCCGTGTGCCATCTTTGTAAAGTCTGAATACATACAAGAATCCCAGCAACGGAACCTTATAACGCCGTTTCCTGTATTAAAATCCTTTATGTCATAGCACTGACAGGTAGGGCAAACAAAGGTGCATGTTCCGCAACCGAGGCAAGCCTCTGAAAGCTCATCCCATGCAGGATTATCAAAAAATTCATTTGTCTTTCCCCCGCCGAATGCGTCAGCTTTAAGGTCTTTAAGCGGAAGTCTATCCATTATGGCAGAAATTTTCTCTTTCTGTTCATTAACCTTGGTTTCATCACATTCCTCGGTAAGGTGAGTTATCTTTTCCATAAGAGCCTCGCCCTTTGGAGTGTTTGCTTTAAAGAATAATTCTGTTTCGGTTTTCCAAAGGGAAATATCCCCCATAGGCTCAGCTGGATTTATATCAAATGTCTGACAGAAACAGGTTTCCGACGGTCTTGTGCAGGCAAGGGAAACAATAATTCCCTTTTCCCGTCTTGATGCATAAAAGCTGTCAACAGGTTCGCTTAAAAATACTCTGTCTAAAATCTCAAAGCTTTTAACATCACAACTGCGAATACCCCAGATAACAAAATCCTCGGTTTTCTGTCTTGTGTCAATAACTTCAATGTTTTTTCCCTCGGTTTTAAATTCCATAAGGTTTTCCATTTGAGGGAAGAAGAAGTCTTTAGGACTTCTGACAGTGTTTAAAGCCTCGCTCCACTCAATGCCGTTTTCCCACTTTTTATATACAGCAGAGCCGTCATTTTCGTCTGTGGGAAGATAAAGGGGCATAGCCTTTGCAATTTCTTCAAAAACTGAATTTATCTTATCAAGAGAACATTTACGCATTAATATCCCTCCTGTCAAAAACCTCATAAGGCTCAATATCGTC
>JAZRTD010000288.1:0-3806 GCA_045651845.1 Clostridia bacterium
CCATAGCAATTCCAATGTCTGACTGTGCAAGAGCAGGGGCATCATTTATTCCGTCACCAACCATTGCAACAATTTTCCCGCCGGATTGAAGTTTTTTGATTTCATCAGCCTTTCCGCCGGGTAAAACTTCAGCAATCACATCTGAAATCCCCACCTCGCTTGCAACAGAGTTTGCAACATTTAAGCTGTCCCCTGTAATCATAATAACATCTATTCCCATTTTGTAAAGCCTTGAAACAGCATCTTTTGAAGTGGGCTTAACCGTATCCTTTATTTCAAAATATCCAATTAAGGTATTTTCTGAGGCAACATATACAGTTGTGCCGTCTGTGCTCTGAGAAACAGATGAAATATCAATATTATTTTCTATCATAAGCCGTTTATTGCCAAGCAAAAGTGTTTTTCCGTTCACCTTAGCGGAAACACCTTTTCCTGAATATGAAACAAAATCTGTTGAGTCACAAATCTCTATGTTAAGTTTTTTTGCATATTCAACAATTGCATTTCCTAAAGGGTGTTCTGAGTTTTGTTCGGCAGATGCAGAAACTGAAATAAATTCGTTTTTATAAATATTTGTTGAAATGTTTCCGACCTGTGGTTTCCCCTCGGTTATTGTTCCTGTTTTATCCATAACAACTGCGGTTATTTTGCTTGAGTTTTCAAGCTCCTCACCGCCCTTTATCAAAATACCGTTTTCGGCACCAAGACCTGTTCCAACCATTATGGCAGTAGGCGTTGCAAGTCCTAAAGAGCAGGGGCAGGCAATAACAAGAACTGAAACGGCGTTTATAATTGCACGGCTAAAATCTCCCGAAATAATAAACCAAATGATAAAGGTTAAAATAGCTATAACAAGAATTGAAGGGACAAAAATTGCAGAAATTTTATCAGCCAATCTTTGGATAGGAGCTTTATTTCCCTGCGCATCCCGCACAAGATTAATAATTCCGCTAAGAGCAGTTTCATCGCCTGTTGCGGTTACCTCAAATCGGAATGCACCTGAAAGGTTCAGTGTTCCGCCGTATACATCACTATTAATTTCCTTGAAAACAGGCATACTTTCACCCGTAAGCATTGCTTCGTTTATATCGGATGAGCCGTAAACTATTTTTCCGTCAAGGGGAATAGTTTCCCCCGGGCGAACCAGAAGAATATCACCTTTTTTTATGCTTTCAATTGGTACATCCAAAGTTTCACCGTCAAGATATAAATGTGCATCTTTTGCCTGAAGGTCTAAAAGCTTGTCAACGGCAGAAGATGTCTTTGATTTTGCCTTATCTTCAAGATATTTTCCAAGAAGAATAAGAGTTATAATGGTCATTGAGGATTCAAAATAAAGCCCGTTCATTCCGTCAAAATTTTTAGTTATAACATTGTATAAACTGTAAAAATAAGCTGTACTTGTTCCCAGAGCAATCAAAACATCCATATCAGGACTTTTTGCCTTAATTGAGCGAAATGCACCCTTGTAAAAAGGTAGAGCCACTATAAATTGGACAGGGGTTGCAATAATAAGCTGAAAATATGGATTGTGGAGAAACTTAAATCCGTGAAAACCAAACCAGTGAAGAAACATTCCAAGAATCAGCGGAAATGTGAGAATTGCCGATACAATAAGGGAAACCAGACGGATTTTCTGTCTTTTGGCAATATCTTTTTTCTCTTTTTCAGGGTCAATATTCTGGAGAGGCTCTGCGCCAAATCCCAAATCTTTTATTTTGTTAATAACTGCATTAAGCTGTGATTTTTCCGTATAAGAAAATGAAGCAATTCCCGTTGCAAGATTAACGGAAACAGCTTCAATTCCCTCTATTTTTGAAATATTTCTTTCAACTCTGCCGCTGCAGGCAGCACAGTGCATTCCCGAAACCTTAACAGATGCTTTCATTTTGTTTATTCCTCCTTTGTGCTGAAACAAACTGAGCAAAATATCCAATGGCAGAAAACATCAAAGTTGCAACCAGGATTGAAAGCAACAATGTTGTAAACCAAACGGAAGCATCCCTAAAAACCACCAGCAGAAGAATAACGGCGTAGAAAACAACGGTTGAAAGCTTACCAAACCATTTTGCCTGAACAATAACTTTTTTCACATAAAGAACAAGACCTGCGGCAATCATTGCAAACTCTTTTGCCATTATAACTATTAACACCCACAAAGGAATAAAATCCCTTGCCGCAAAGGCGAAAATAACAGTAAGTTGCATAAGTTTGTCAACAAGCGGATCGTAAACCTTTCCTGTATCAGTAATCATATTGCATTTTCTTGCAATAATCCCGTCAACTACATCGGAAATACCTGAAATAACGAAAATCAGGCAAGCTATAAAAATGTTGTCTGCAACAAGCATATAATATGCAAATATCGGCACGAGGAAAAGCCTGAATGTTGTAATAATATTTGGAATCATAGAAATTATCCCCCACATATAGTCTGTATATAAAAAATACAAATATTTAATTTACAATTATAATATATTTTTCCTGAAAATGCAAGTAATATAATAAAATTTTTGATATAATTTACATATTATGATTAAAAAAGTGAGCAGAATAGTTTGTAGGAAAAAGGAGGTATTTATGTGTGTACTGCAATTTCGGTAACAGTTAAGGATAATTATTTTGGGAGAAATCTTGATTATGAACACACTTTTGGCGAAAAAATAACGATTACTCCAAGAAATTACAAATTCACATTCAGGAGCGGAGAGGAAATTAAAAGCCATTATGCCATAATCGGTATGGCGCTTCCTATGGATGGATATCCTCTTTATTTTGATGCAAGCAACGAAAAAGGGCTAAGTATGGCGGGGCTGAATTTTCCCCAAAATGCTCAATATAACGAATTTGTTCAAGGGAAAGAAAATGTGGCGTCTTTTGAGTTTATACCCTTGATTTTAAGTCAATGCCAAAGCGTTACAGAAGCTGAAAAAATTATCAAAAATATCAATATAACAAACTGGAAATTTAATGATGAAATGCCCCCAACACCCCTTCACTGGATAATTGCTGACAAAAATAAGGCAATAACAGTTGAACAAACCGGAGAGGGAATGAAAACATATGAAAATCCCGTCGGGGTTCTGACTAATAATCCGGCTTTTGATATACAGTTGTTTAATCTTTCCAATTATATGTCTGTTTCAGCAAATGAACCTGAAAATATTTTTTCAGAGAAAGTGAAACTTAAAGCGTATAGCAGAGGAATGGGAGGGATAGGACTGCCAGGTGACCTTTCTTCAATGTCAAGGTTTGTGAGAGCCAGCTTTGTAAAGCTAAATTCCGTATGGGGAGAAACTGAAAAGGAAATTATAAATCAGTTTTTTCACATTTTGTATTCGGTTTATCAGCAAAGAGGCTGCGTGAGAGTCGGGAATGCCTATGAAATAACAAACTATTCTTCTTGTTGCAATACGGATAAGGGAATTTATTACTACACAACTTATAATAATCACCAAATAAATGCAGTTGATATGTATAGAGAAAATCTTGAGGGTGATTGCCTTATTGTATACGATTTAACTGAAAATGAGGAGATAAATATACAAAATGATAAGGCATAATAAATTTTCTGTATCTAAATTGACTAATTTTTCACTTTATGGTATAATAATAGCTATTAAATTTTAAAATCAGGGAAGATAAAAATGGCAAATTTCAGAGAGATAACAATAAATGATAAAAGCTGGGCGGATGAAATCCTTAAAAATGGTGTATGCAAAAGCCTTGAATGTAATTTTACAACTATGTTCATTTGGAGGAAGGTATACAATATTAAAATAAGCTCTCTGGAGGAGGGAAACTTT
>JAZRTD010000289.1:0-2240 GCA_045651845.1 Clostridia bacterium
GCTCGTTCTGGAGCGCGTCGGAAACTGCCTGAACGTCAACAGTTCCTGCAATATTGCTTCCGCACCAACATACAAAAACACCAACTCTTTGCATTTGTCCTCTCCTCCTTATTTTGTATATTTTCTGAACGCGCTGACTAAAAGCTGCTGAGGAGTATCCTCATCAAGCATCAATGGAACAGCGTCAGGTGTGAGTCTGTTTTGTCCCTGCTCTCTAACAACCGAAAGACGAACCGCCTCAATAAGCTTTGACGGTTCAACCCCTCTCGGGCAACGGTCAAGACAAGCAAAACAGGACAAGCATTTATATAATGATTCTGATTTTAAAAGCGGGTCAAGGTCACCGCTATTTACCATACTGACAAACTGGTGAGGATGATATTCCATCTCGTCGTAAGCCGGACAGGTCGCAGAACATTTTCCGCATTTCATACATTTTTTGGGGTTAACTCCGCTTTGACGGAGAATTTCCTCCTGAAGATACTTCTTATCCATTTGTATCCTCCTTTATGCCAAGAGCCTCTGCTAAAAGCTCAGTGAAATAAACAACGGGAATATCAGCACCGTTTTTAATAAGATTGTATTTGCAAAGAGGACAAGCGGTAATAATCATTTCCGCCCCCTGTGCCTTTGCGTTTTGGATAACCGACTGGCTGTTCTTTTCTGCAAGGGAAGGACTCTCTAAAGAAACATATCCTCCGCAACATTCGTTACGCTTCGCAAAAATTATCGGGTCAGCACCCAATGCCTTAATAAAATTCTCCATAATGGTTGGGTTTTCAGCATCGTCCATCTGCATAACGCTTGACGGTCTTAAAAGAAGACAGCCGTAATATGCACCGATTTTTTTGCCCTTTAAAGGATTTGTAACCTTTTCAGAAAGCTTGTCAAATCCAACAATATCCCGAAGCATTTCAAGATAGTGTAAAACTTCTGTTTCTCCCGTGTAAGGAGCGTCAAAAGCCGAATAGTTGTTGACTTTATCGCAAAACTCTTTATCTGTTTTAAGAGCGTGATTAGTTTGCTTTATAACATTGTGGCAGGCGGAACAAACCGTAACAAGAGGCTGTTTTTTGTCCTTTGCCTCTTTTAGGGCACGAACGGAGGAAAGCTTTGTGGCAACCTCATTGTTCGCTGTAAGGTAAACACCGCCGCAGCATTGCCAATTTTCAATTTCTTCCAGAGTAACCCCTAAAGCCTCGGCGGATTTACGAGCATAAATATCCAAATCAACCGCCTTGTTTTTAAGAGTACATCCGGGGAAATAGCTTACATTCATTTTATAACCTCCCGATTAAACCATTTCTTCAGGGTGGAAAACCTCGTCAAATTTTTCTGCAGTTAAGAAGCCAAGTTCAACACAAGCCTCTTTTAAGGAAATGTTGTCCTTAAATGCCTTCTTTGCAGTTTTTGCCGCATTTTCATAACCGATATATGGGTTAAGAGCGGTAACGAGCATCAAGGAATTGTGAAGATTGTGGTGCATCTTTTCCTTGTTAGCAGTAATTCCAACAGCGCAGTTTTTATTAAAGGAAACAATAGCCTCAGCTAAAAGTCTTGCAGACTGGAGGAAATTGTAGATGCAAACAGGCATAAACACGTTGAGTTCAAAGTTACCCTGTGAAGCGGCCATAGCAACGGCAACATCGTTACCCATAACCTGAACGGCAACCATAGTAACAGCCTCGCACTGTGTTGGATTAACTTTACCAGGCATAATTGATGAACCAGGCTCATTTTCAGGAATGAAAATCTCACCAAGGCCATCTCTTGGACCGGATGCAAGCCAGCGGATATCGTTGGCAATCTTCATCATATCGCAAGCAAGAGCCTTGATTGCACCGTGAGCAAAAACAAGCTCATCCTTTGAAGTGAGAGAATGGAATTTATTCTGAGCAGTGATAAATGGTTTACCTGTTATCTTTCCGATTTCGCTTGCAACATCTTCCGCAAAAGCAGGAGGAGCATTAAGGCCTGTTCCAACAGCTGTTCCGCCCAGAGCAAGCTCGTATAAAGGAGCGATTGAGCGCTTTATAAGCTCTATATCTTTCTCAAGACTTGAACGCCATCCGCTTATTTCCTGGCTGAAAGTAATCGGGGTTGCATCCTGAAGATGAGTTCTTCCGCTCTTAACAATTCCCTCATTTTCTTTTTCAAGTCTTAAAAATGTTTCTATAAGAGTCTCGGTTGCAGGGATAAGCTTATTCTCAAGAGTGAGAACTGCCGCAATATGCATAGCT
>JAZRTD010000290.1:0-1004 GCA_045651845.1 Clostridia bacterium
ATAATCCCGCTCCGTCTTTTTCGCATCTCCTGCCGAAAAGCCAAGGCTCTTATTCTCGGTTATCATTCTTGCACCAAGGTTTGATGTCATAATTATAACCGTATTGCGGAAATCAACCTTTCTCCCCTGGGAGTCAGTTAAAATTCCGTCGTCTAAAATCTGGAGAAGAATATTAAAGATATCTGGGTGTGCCTTTTCAATTTCGTCAAAGAGCACCACGCTATAAGGCTTTCTTCTCACCTTTTCCGTCAGCTGACCGCCCTCTTCGTGACCCACATACCCAGGGGGCGAGCCAACAAGTCTTGAAACCGTATGCTTTTCCATATATTCCGACATATCAAAGCGGATAAGGGCATCTTCGTCCCCAAACATTGCTTCTGCCAAGGTTTTGGAAAGCTCCGTTTTACCCACGCCTGTCGGACCTAAGAATATAAATGAGCCAATGGGGCGTTTTGGGTCTTTAAGACCGACTCTGCCTCGTCTTATTGCCTTTGCGATTGATACAACCGCCTCATCCTGACCGATAACTCGGTTATGGAGGGTTTCTTCAAGCTTTAAAAGTCTTTCCCCTTCGCCCCCCGAAATCGATTTAACGGGAACACCTGTCCAGGTTGAAACAACCTCTGCAATTTCCTCGGGAGTTACCTTTTTCGTTACATAATTGCTTTCGCTCTTCCAACTTTCCTTGGTGGATTTAAGCTTTTCCGTAAGCTCTCTTTCCTTATCCCGAAGCTTTGCGGCTTTTTCGTATTCCTGGGTTGTTATTGCCGCTTCCTTTTCCTTTTTAACCGTCTCGATTTCTTCCTCAAGCTCCTTTAAATCAGGGGGTGCGGTCAGGGTTTTCATTCTTATCTTTGATGCCGCCTCGTCGATTAAGTCAATTGCTTTATCGGGGAGAAAACGGTCGGGGATATACCTTACTGAAAGCTTTACTGCCGCCTCTATTGCACCGTCGGTTATTGTTACCTTATGGTGAGCCTCGTATTTATCCCTTATTCCTTTCA
>JAZRTD010000291.1:0-4686 GCA_045651845.1 Clostridia bacterium
TTATCCTCAATAACATTTATCTGTTTTCCGCCAACATCAGCTATAAATATGGTTTTATTATCCATAATTTTTTCAAGCTCTGTTGAGATTTTTTTATCAGACAGTTCTTTTTTTGATGCTCCTGAAACAGCAATAATCGCATCCTTGTCCGATATACAGGATGCCATTCCTGAGGTTTTTGCTAAAGACTCCGCGTACTGCTTTGCAAACTCCCCTAACTCTCCGATTGGGGAATATTTTTTAAAAATCACAGTTCCGTCACTCTCAGTAAAAATTTCAAGAGGGTCGCCCTCTCTTATTCTCATAGTTCTTCTTATTTCCTTTGGTATAACAACACGACCGAGGTCGTCTATGCGTCTTACAATTCCTGTAGCTTTCATATACAGTCTCCTTTTGGTTTGTTTTACAACTGTATTTTGTGCAAGCAAGGAATTTTTATGTAAAGAAAAAATTGGGATTTTCAAACAAAAAAACTCCTTAATTTACAAATTTATGCTGTTTAGCATCTGTAAAACAAGGAGTTTTAAGTTAATTTTATAATTATAGAAATCTTATTTGAGCAAAACTATCTTTTCAGGAGTTTTCTTATCTTATGTGATATTAGATATTTTATGGGCCTGTGCGTAAGATGACATATTTTATGGACTTTTTCTTTATCAGGAAATTTATGATTTTTAATAAAAAAATCATATAGTTTAAAAATCCCGTTTTGTTTTTCACTGGGTAAATGCAGAATTGCAATTTCGTTGTATTTAAAACAAGTTGAAACAAGATAAAAGGCACCTGTCCAAAATCTAAATATGTATGCTCCTGCATTTTTTATAAGGTTTCTCATTCTATATGCCGCAATTGATATAATAAACTCGTCACCTTTTGTGGTTCTAAATTCCTTATTAATCATCTCATCATATACTTCTTTACAACAAGTAATAAATTCTTTGGCATTTTTACGACTTGCGCCAAAAAATTCCCCGCCATACTGAGTAATTAATGAATCAATTCCAAAGTCTTTGAATTGTTCAACTGTAGTCCTATAATTGTGTACAGCAAGTCCGTGGTTAATGTCATAGAGCAGAATATTATCTTTTAACTCTAAAATTACATTATCAAGCGGGTTTTGAACAAAAACATCAGCGTCTGTATAAATATAATTATCATAATCATATTTGTTGACCATTTTTTCTAATGCACACAATTTATAATACGCCAAACACCAAGGATAATCATTGTCGAAAACGAAAGAATCAAATTCCTCGGTGTAAATAAGAACATCATTTCCAATTAATAAATCTTCATATTCCCTTGGGATTTTAATATTACAAACAAGTGCAACATCTATGCTTGGAGTTGCTTTTTTAGCAGAAATTAAAGAAACACATAGGTTTTTTAGATAGGTATTTAAAACATTATTCTTTACATTTGCGCCAATCGTCTTTTTTTCATCAAATGCAAAAGGAACAAAAAACAAACTTTTCATACAAATAGTTTCCTTTCTTATTGGAATATGATCTTTATGATACCAAAAATGAAATTTTTATTTTGTTCATTATACCACAGATAATTTTAAAAAACAAGTAGGTATTTAACATAGCTTTATTCTTTCTAATAAACTATGTAATTTTTATGTAAAGAAAAAATTGGGATTTTATTTTTAATAACCTCTTACTCCATCCAGCGATTCATCATTTTCTACCCAGTCAGATACAGAAACAACCGTATACTTTTCCTTTGAATTTCTGATTATAACTTGCTTAATGCCTGAATTAATAATAAGCCGTTTACACATACTGCAGCTGGAGGCATTTGGTATAAGCTCATCAGTTGCCATTTCCTTTCCGACAAGATAAAGGGTTGCATCAATCATCTCCTGTCTTGAGGCACTTATTATGCAGTTGGCTTCTGCGTGAACACTTCTGCAAAGCTCATATCTTTCGCCTCTGGGGATGTTGAGCTTTTCTCTTAAACAGATCCCCAGATTACAGCAATTTTCTCTGCCTCTCGGCGCGCCTGTGTAGCCTGTTGAAACAATTTCATCATTTTTAACAACAATTGCCCCGAAATTCCGCCTTAGACAAGTGCCTCTTTCTATTACAGTTTCCGCTATATCAAGATAATAATTATGTTTATCCACTCTTTTTTTCACAATACCACCTCTAAAATAATCTGACTTTCCTTCATTATACAACAATTTTTTTCATTTTTCAATAGTTTTGTATTGACTTTGGGGTGAATTAAAGGTAATATATTTATAGGAGGACTGTACCTATGAAATACACAAGTTATTGCATAAAAGATACACAGAAAATCGCAAAAGAAATCGCTTCAAAGCTTAAACCTAGCGATGTTGTTTCCTTATCCGGTGAGCTTGGTGCGGGAAAAACCGCATTTGTTCGCGGTGTTGCTGACTTTTTCGGTTTTTCGGGAGATGTAACAAGTCCTACTTTTACTTTGGTTAATGAATATGACGGTGAAAAGATGACCCTTTATCATTTCGATACATACCGTCTTGAAAATGCCAATACTGACCAACTTGACTGGATTGACGATTATCTTTTCGGCGACGGAGTTTGCCTTATAGAATGGGGTGAATTTATCAATCCTATTCTCCCTGACAATACCCTTTTTGTTGAAATAACAAAAAATCCCCAAATGGGCGATGATTACCGTGAAATTCTTGTCAAATAACCATAAAGGAGAAAATAATGTTAATATTTGGAATAGATACCTGCTCAAGTGCCGCCACATCTGCAATCTATGACGGCGAAAGGCTTTTGGCACAGACAGTTATAAACCATAAAAAAACTCACTCTCAAAAGATAATGCCCCAAGTTGACAATCTTTTTTCCCTCTGCGAGCTTTCAGTTTCGGATATTGATGTCTTTGCTGCCGCAGTTGGACCCGGCTCATTCACAGGGGTTAGAATAGGGGTTGCGACAGTTAAAGGAATGGCTCAGGCTTTATCAAAGCCTTGTGTTGGTGTATCAACTCTTGAGGCTCTGGCATATCCCCTTTCCTCTTTTAATGGCTTGGTATGTCCTATCTTAGATGCAAGACGGGGGCAGGTATACAATGCAGTTTTTGAAAACGGGAAACGCCTTTGCCCCGACAGAGCGCTTGCCCTATCGGAGCTTTTAAACGAAATCCGTGGTAAAAAAGTTATTTTTCTCGGTGATGGTATTTTTCCATACCGTGAGGAAATTTTATCTGCCATGCCTGATGCAGCGTTTGCCCCCAAGGTTATAGCGATGAATCTTGCGGGAAGTGTCTGCGAGGTTGCTTACGAAAAATATCTGAAAGGAGAGGCGGCTACAGCAAACGAGCTTGTGCCAAGCTATGTAAGGCTTTCTCAGGCTGAACAGTCTGCCGCAAACGGCGAAATATGAAAAAACATATAACTCGTTTATTACTCTTTATTTTTATTATTCTCTGCATACCCTTCCCATCTGCGTATGCAGCAGAAAAGGCGCCTGAAATCAGTGCATCATCAGCAATTCTTATTGATGCGGAAACAGGCTATGCCCTTTATTCAAAAAATGCTGCACGGAAAATGTATCCTGCTTCCACAACAAAGATAATATCATATCTGGTTATATCTGATGCAATTGAAAACGGGGAGCTTTCCTTAGAGGATATGCTTACCTATACCCGGGAAATGCAAGATACAATGGACCCCACAGGCAGTCATATTGAGCTTAAGGCAGGGGAAGAGATGTCTGCCGAAAATTTAATTCGTGCTATGCTTATCGCCTCGGGAAACGATGCAGCAACACTTCTTGCCGCAACTGTGGGCGGGGACGAACAGGGTTTTGTTAAAAGAATGAATGAAAAAGCCGACCAGCTGGGTCTTAAAAATACAAACTTTACAAATTCTCACGGTTTGACTGATGACAAGCACTATACAACCGCAGAGGATTTGGCCATTGCCGCAAGAGTTGCTATGCAAGACGAATTTTTCCGCAATATCGTGGGAAGTCAGTCTTTAACCATAGCTCCAACAAATATGCGTGAGGAAGAGCGTTATTTCATAAACACCAATAACCTTATATCTCCGCTCCGCTACTCTCAATATTATTATCCCAAAGCAACGGGAATAAAAACAGGATATACAAGTGCAGCCGGAGCTTGTCTTGTTGCCTCCGCAAAAGAAAAGGAACGGGAGCTTATCTGTGTTATTCTCAAAAGCGAAACCTCCCACGAAGACGCAAAGGCACTTTTAGAGTTTGGTTTTAAAAACTTCAGGCAAGTTAAGGTTGCAACGAAAAATGATATTATCGGCGAGGTTAAAGTTAAACAAGGTGCTAATGGTAATGACCATATTCGCGCCGTTGCCAAAAAAGATGTTGTTATCACTCTTCCGCTTAATGCCGATGTTGATAAGATTAAATCGACAATTACTTATAATTCAGAAGAAATCTATGCTCCTGTAAATAAAGGAATAGGTCTTGGAACCATCACTTATTTCTACAAAGGAAATGCTGTTGGAATTACCGATATTGTTGCTGAAAAAGATATACCAAGACACATTTTCGGGTTTCTTATGTCTCTCTGGGAGGCTATATGGGGTAGCATCATTGTAAGAATAATTGTTTATCTTATCCTGATAATAGTTTTTCTTTTCATTCTTCTTGTGGCATACGGTTTCTATCGTTCAATCAAAAGAAGCCGTGCAAGAAAACGCAGACGGGC
>JAZRTD010000292.1:0-8192 GCA_045651845.1 Clostridia bacterium
TTTGTTGACGCCGTTAAGAGGGTCAGCGATGTCCTTCGTGTTAAGGGGAAAGTTCTTCCTGTTACGGAGAAGGATGTTTGTCTTAATGCCCTGATGAAAAACGGGGTGACAATTTGCGGAGAATCAAATATAGGCCACGCACCCCACGAAACCAATCAGAAAATATCAAAGGTGTATTTAAGTGCAACAAATGAGGGGGAGGAAATTTCGCCTCTGCCTGAGGTTATTGACGCCATCAGGAATGCGGATCTGATTGTTTTGGGACCTGGAAGTCTTTACACAAGCGTTATTCCCAATCTTTTGGTGCCGAGAATAGTTGATACCATAAAAAATGCAAAAGCAAAAACTGTTTATATAAACAATATTATGACCCAGCCCGGGGAAA
This sequence comes from Clostridia bacterium, assembly GCA_045651845.1. Taxonomy (GTDB): domain Bacteria; phylum Bacillota; class Clostridia; order Monoglobales; family Monoglobaceae; genus SIG454. The sequence goes on from JAZRTD010000292.1 coordinate 386, forward strand.
CTGACGGATACAGCGCTTATGACCATATTAAGGCAATTCTTAAACATTCCTGCGACGGATTTATTGATTACTGCATTGTGAACTGCGGAGTGGCTGATGGGGAAATTCTCAAAAAGTATAAAGCGGACGGCGCGGAAATGGTCAAAAGAGATGTTGAAAGAATAAAAGAAAAGGGAATTGAGGTTATAGAAACGGATTTAGTCGGTATAAATGATGAAGGACTTATAAGGCATAACAGCAAAGCGCTTTCGGATTCTATAAAAGAACTTACAAAAAAGATAGGATAAAGATATGAAATCATTCTCACAGAAAACCAAAGAGCCTCTTATTGATATAGAGAATGCTTCACCCTGTTGCGACAGGGCGGAGCTTTTCGGTATGCTTCTTTTTGCGGGGAGCATAACGGGAACATCTCTTAAAATTGTGACAGAGAGCGAGAAGGTTGCGGAAAAATTCTGTATCCTTTTGAAAAGACTTTTTGGATTTTCAGGTCATGCCCAAAAAGACGGAAAGTTCTATTCGGTTTTCTGCAGTGAAATGGGGATTGTTGCAAAATGTCTTTATTCTTTAAGACTTTGCGAGAATAATATAAAGTTCCGCATAACTCCTGAAGTTGTTGAAAAGGACTGTTGCAAAAAGGCGTTTCTAAGAGGCGCTTTTTTAGGCGGAGGAACAGTTATAGATCCACATAAGAATTATAATATGGAATTTCTGACACGCTATGAGCTTTTAACCGATGACTTTATTAAATTTCTGGCGGATTTGGGGTTTGCCTTTAAAAAGGTCCAAAGGAAAGGCTCCTTCGTAGTCTATGTGAAAAACAGCGAAACTATCTGCGATGTGCTGTCTTATCTCGGTGCAACGGCGTCTTATATGGAGTATGTCAATATAAAAATTGAGAGGGAAGTCAGAAACGATTTTGTCAGGATTTCAAACAGCGAAACTGCCAATATGGACAAGGTGTTCACGGCGTCAGCGGAGCATATTAAAGCGATTTCTTTAATTGACGAGAAAATAGGACTTTCCGAAATTCCCGAGGAGCTTTCGGAGATTGCGAAATTAAGACTTAAAAACAGAGATTTGAGCCTTGAAAAATTAGGAAAGCTTTTAAATCCACCTCTATCCAAATCGGGGGTAAACCACAGAATGAAACGAATACTTAAAATAGCAGAAAATCTTTAAAGGAGGGAGAAAAAATGTCTTTTGTGCATCTTCACACACATACTATATACAGCTTGCTTGACGGAGAAGGAACGATACCGAAAATCCTTGACCGTGCAAAAGAGCTTGGGCAGACGGCGATGGCAATAACCGACCACGGAAATATGTATGGCGTTATTGACTTTTATGAGTATGCAAAGAAAATCGGCATAAAGCCTGTGCTTGGCTGTGAGGTTTATGTTGCAAGACGAAGCCGTTTTGACAAGGTGCATGAGCTTGACTCGAAAAACTATCATCTCATTCTCCTTGCCAAAAATGAAGAGGGCTATAAAAACTTAATGAAAATTGTTTCAATGGGCTGGGTTGAGGGTTTTTATTATAAGCCGAGAATTGACCTTGATGTTTTAAGGGAGCACAGCGAGGGCCTTATTGCACTGAGCGGATGTATGTTCGGGGTTATATCAAGACTGTTTCTTGAAAGCAACCCTGATGAGGCAAAGAAAACAGCCGAAACCTTTATTGAGATTTTCGGCAAAGAAAACTTTTTTATAGAAATTCAAGACCACGGTCTTTATGACCAGAAAAAGCTCAACAGCCAGCTTGTTTCTCTTGCACGGGAAATGGGGCTTTCCCTTGTTGCAACCAACGATATTCACTATGTAACCGAAAAGGATGCAGAATATCAGGATATTTTAATGTGTATCCAGACAGGGAAAACCGTTAATGATTCGGACCGAATGAAAATGGAGTCCTCACAGCTTTATGTTAAATCTGAGGAGGAGATGCTTGAGCTTTTCTCCTATGTTCCCGAGGCTATTGAGAATACACAGAAAATTGCTGATATGTGTAATGTTGAGATTGAGTTTGGGAAATTGCATCTTCCTGAATTTGCTCTTCCCGAGGGATATACCGCTTATGATTACTTAAAAGAGCTTTGCGAAAGGGGATTTAATGAAAGATTCCCTGAGGATAACGGCGAAATACGGGACAGGCTCATATATGAGCTTGAAACCATAAAATCTATGGGATATGTTGAGTATTTCCTGATTGTCTGGGATTTTATAAACTATGCCAAGGAAAACGGAATTATGGTTGGCCCCGGCAGAGGAAGTGCGGCGGGGAGCATTGTTTCATATTGCCTTAAAATAACAGATATTAACCCCATTAAATACGGCTTAATTTTTGAAAGATTTTTAAATCCCGAACGCGTAACAATGCCTGATATTGATATTGACTTCTGCTATGAGCGAAGAGGCGAGGTTATTGATTATGTAAACAGGAAGTACGGCTCTGACCATGTTGCCCAGATTATAACCTTTGGAACAATGGCGGCGCGTCTTGCAATCCGTGATGTTGGGCGGGCTTTGGATGTTCCATATTCCGTTGCGGATACGGTTGCAAAGGAAATTCCTGCGGCCCTTGATATGACCATTGAAAAGGCTCTTCAGATAAATCCTCATTTAAAAGAGATGTATGATTCCGACGAACAGGTTAAAAGCATAATAGACACATCAATTCAGCTTGAGGGTCTTCCAAGACACTCCTCAACCCACGCGGCAGGGGTTGTTATAACGAGAAAGCCTGTTACGGAATATGTGCCTGTTCAGTGTAACAATGAGGTTGTCACAACCCAGTTCACAAAGGATACGGTTGAGCATCTGGGCCTTCTAAAAATGGACTTTTTGGGACTTCGTACCCTGACAGTTATCCGTGATGCCCTTGATAATATTAAGAAAACAAGAGGGGAAACTCTTGATATAGGCAAGATTGACTTTGAGGATAAGCTGGTTTATGAAATGATTTCAAGAGGGGATACCGACGGGGTTTTCCAGCTTGAAAGCGGGGGAATGCAGTCCTTTATGAAAGACCTTGCCCCAACCTCGATAGAAGATATAATTGCGGGAATTTCCCTTTACCGCCCGGGCCCTATGGACTCAATTCCAAGGTATGTGGCAAATAAGCGGAATCCCAAGAACATAACATATAAACACTCCTCTTTAGAAAAAATTCTTGACGTGACCTATGGCTGTATAGTTTATCAGGAGCAGGTTATGCAGATTGTCCGTGATTTGGGCGGATATTCTCTGGGCCGTTCCGATTTGGTCCGCCGGGCTATGTCAAAGAAAAAGACCGACGTTATGGAGCAGGAGCGGAAAAACTTTATATACGGAATTAAAAACGAAAAGGGTGAATATGAAGTTGACGGCGCTATAAAACGAGGAATTGACGAGAAAACTGCGGCGGAAATATTTGATGAAATGATGGATTTTGCAAAGTATGCCTTTAATAAATCCCACGCGGCGGCATATGCTTTTGTTTCTTATCAAACTGCATATTTAAGATGTCATTACCCCGTGGAATTTTTTGCGGCACTCCTTACAAGCTGCCTTGCTCACCCTGATAAGATTACGAAATACTTAAACTCCGCAAAAAAGATGGGTATTAAAATTCTGCCCCCTGATATAAATAAAAGCACGGTGGCGTTTGTTCCTGACGGAGCGGATATCCGTTTCAGCTTGGGGGCGGTTAAAAATGTTGGCGTTTCAATTATTGACGAAATTGCAAAAGAACGGGAAAAGGGCGGAACATTCACTTCCTTTACCAATTTCTGTAACCGAATGGCAACAGGCAAACTCAACAAACGAAGCCTTGAGGCACTTATAAGATGCGGTGCCTTTGATTCAATGGGGCTTAAGCGGTCTGTTCTTTTGGATGTGTTTGAGCAAACCTTTGACGGCGCCGTTGATACCAAGAAAAATACCCTTGATGGGCAAATGGATTTCGGCAGCTTTTTCGAGGATTTTGGGAAAGATAACGACGAATTCCCAGATAAGGAGGAATTCCCCCACGGCGAAATTCTGAAAAATGAAAAGGAATATTTGGGCGTTTATATTTCGGGGCATCCTCTGGATACTTATGCCGAGAAGATTGAAAAGCTGTCAAACGCAACGGTTTACGAGATAAACGAAAACGAAAATCACAGATTTGACAGCGGTGATAAGGTAACTCTTTGCGGAATTATAACTTCCATAAGAAAGCAGTTCACCAAAAAGAACGAGCTTATGTATTATCTTATGTTTGAGGATTTGACAGGGTCAATGGAGGTTATCGTTTTCCCGTCGCAGGTTCGGACATTCTATAATCTTTTAAAAGAGGACGCGGTTTTATGCCTTTCGGGAAATCTTGATATGCCTGAGGACAAGCCACCGAAACTTCGTATTGAGGGGGTTGCGCCTATTTCTTCACTGCCGTCAGGGAAATATAAAAAGCTATATATAAAAATGAAATCCTATGAAACAGAAAAACTGGAAGAACTCAGACAAATACTGACAGGCGGAAATCTTCCTGTTAATATTTACTATGAGGATACAAAAAAGGCGCTTGCAGCACCCAAATCAATGTGGGCAGATGAGGAAAATATTCCCTTTGATGCTCTTTATGAAATATTTGAAGAAACTGACATAAAGCTTATTGAAAAATAAGAGAAAGGACATTTTATGCGACTTATAATTGCAGTATGGACGGCAAAGCTGTCCTCCTTTATAGGAAAAATAATCGGTAAAAAATCCACCGCCACACCAGGGGTGTTGGCTCTTAAAATCTGTCCCGACCTTATAAAAAGGCTTAAGAAAAACATTTCAGGGAAGATAATTGTGACCTGCGGAACCAACGGGAAAACCACAACAAATAACCTTATATATGAGGCCCTTAAAAAGAGCGGGTATAAGGTACTTTGTAATGATTTGGGGGCAAATATGCTTGGGGGAGTTGCGACAACATTTGCAATGGGTTGTAATATTTTTGGCAAGCTTAAGGCGGATTATGCCTGTCTTGAGGTTGACGAAGCATCAACGGTCAGAGTTTTTGACCATTTGACTCCCGATTATATGGTTGTGACCAATCTTTTCCGTGACCAGCTTGATAGATACGGCGAAATTGAAACAACTGTGAAGCTTATTGAAACGGCAATTGAAAAAGCGCCCAATATTAAGCTTATCTTAAACGGTGACGACCCAATAACTGCACAGCTTGGCAGAAAATATGAAGCAGTATATTTTGGTATAGGCGAAAAAGTTCTCCCTCAGACCGAAGAGGGGAAAGAGGGTCAGCGGTGCGTGTATTGCGGTGAGGAGCTTAAATATAACTATTATCATTACAGCCAGCTGGGTGATTACTACTGCGAAAACTGTGATAATAAACGAAATAAAATTGATTTTGAAGCAACTGATGTTGATATTTCAAAGGGACTTGATTTTAGCGTAAACGGCTCTGAAATTTCTTTAACTTACAGAGGATTTTATAATATATATAATATCCTTGCGGTTTATTCGGTTATGAGCCTTGTTGGGGCAAAGCCTGAAGATTTTAATGCACTTTTAAAAGATTATAAACCGCAAATCGGCAGAATGGAGGAGTTTGATTTAGGGAAAAAGGTTATTTTAAACCTTGCCAAAAACCCCGCAGGATTTAATCAGGCGATTTCAACTGTGGCGTCGGATTGTCGCAAAAAAGATATAATTATTGCGGTCAACGCGGAGGAAAGCGACGGAATGGACGTATCCTGGCTCTGGGATGTTGACTTTGAAAAGCTTAATGATGAAAGCTTAAATACCATTTGCCTCTCGGGAAAGCGAATGCTTGACTTATCACTCCGCTTTAAATATTCCGATATGAGCGCTGAAAAAATCAGCGAGAATATCAGGGAAGAAATTTTATCCTGCCTTGATACTGACGCAGAGGTTTTGTATGTTCTGGTGAATTACACAATGCTGTTTAAGACTCAGCAAATTCTGCTTGATATAAAAAAGGAAATGGAGGGTAGAAAATAATGGATTATTCAATAAATATTCTTCATCTTTACCCCGACCTTTTGAATTTATACGGTGACAAAGGGAATATCGAATGTCTTAAAAGACGACTTTTGTGGCGGAATATTGAGGCAAATGTTATTGTTTGCACCGAAAAAGAGCCTGATTTTGACCTTTCGGATATTGATATTGTTTTCCTTGGCGGAGGCTCGGACCGTGAGCTTTTAAAGGTAAGCAATCTTATTGGGACTAAAAAGGAAGCGCTTAAAGACTTCGTCGAAAAAGGCGGTGTTATGCTCTCCTGTTGCGGAGGATTTCAGCTTCTTGGAAAAAGCTATAAAACTCCTGAACTTGATATTGAGGGTTTGGGAATTTTAGATATTTTTTCAGAATTTAAGGAAAAGGAAAAAAGGCTTATCGGTGATGTTATCTTAGAAAATGATGAATTGGGCAAAATTGTCGGTTTTGAAAATCACGGCGCAAGAACAAATATCGGGGATTATACTCCTCTCGGAAAAGTTCTCTCAGGTTTTGGGAATGACAAAGAAAGCGGTTTTGAGGGAATTGTTTATAAAAACCTGATAGGAACAAATCTCCACGGACCTCTGCTCCCGAAAAATCCAAGGCTCTGCGATAAGCTTTTAAAGTCGGCACTTACCAATAAATATTCTGATTTCAAGGAGCTTTCTCCCCTTGATGATGCATTGGAAAATTCAGCCAACGAGTATATAATTCAAAATTTTATGAAATCCGACACAAAATAATGACAAACACACAAAAGGCACAACATATTGTGCCTTTTTTTGACATCAATAACAATATATAAAAAAATTCTTTAAAATTTTTTCAAAAAACTATTGACAAATTTTGGTAATTTAGTTTATAATTTAATTGCAATTGGAAAATATTGGGAATTGCTTGTTAAAGAGATAAAAAATAAAAGGAGAAAGAAAAGAATGGAAAAACAAATCAAGGTTTTAATCGCAGACAACGACAGGAGTTATGGAGAAATTTTAAAGAAACAGTTTGAGGCGGATTACAGATTTTCAGTATGTCCCCTTGCCAGCGACGGTTTTGAGGTTTTGGAAAAGGTTGAAATTCTAAAGCCTGATGTTCTAATTATGGATTTGATTTTGCCCTCCCTTGACGGAATGGGTGTTTTAGAGCGCCTTAAAATGCGTCAGGGAAAAAACAGTCCGATGATTATAATTTCATCATCCATAAAAAAGGAGAACATTGCCCAAAGCTGTATTGAACTTGGAGCGGAATATTATATGATAAAGCCGCTCAGTATAGAAAGCCTTATAAACACAATAAAGCTATTCTATAAGGAAAACACAGACGGAGGGGCGGTTATAAGCCGAAATGGCGGAAAGGCTTATGATATTGAAACAATGGTAACGGAAACAATTCATGAAATCGGAATTCCCGCACATATAAAAGGTTATCAGTATCTTCGCCATGCGATTATGCTTGTTGTGGATAATCTTGACGTTATAAATTCCATAACGAAAAAGCTTTATCCAACGGTTGCAAAGGATTTCGGAACAACATCAAGCCGTGTTGAGAGGGCAATCCGCCACGCGATAGAGGTTGCCTGGGACAGAGGCGACACAGATGTTTTAAATTCAATTTTTGGTTATACGGTTGCAAACACCAAAGGTAAACCCACCAACAGCGAATTTATTGCTATGATTGCAGACAGGTTAAGGCTTCAGATAAAAAACGCCAGCTAAAGGGGCTGGTAAAATAGTTCTAAACACTCAAACTTCGCCTCTCGACGTACCTTTGTACGCCTTCGGGTAACCCAAAGCTTATGCTTTGGCTCGGTTTAAGTG
>JAZRTD010000293.1:0-22694 GCA_045651845.1 Clostridia bacterium
GTTAATATTATAAAAGACGGTGTGCTTGTTGAAAAAAGACATCTGTCTCTTCCTGAAAAGCTTGTTAATGTTATTACTTGTAAGAACCCGAGATGTATAACAACAGTTGAGCAGGGAATTGACCAGATATTTAAACTTACGGATAAAGAAAACGGTGAATACCGCTGTGCATACTGCGAAACAAAAGCAAAAGACGCCATATAGGCGTCTTTTTTTCTATTTGAATATTGGTTTATAGGTTTCAAGCCAGAAGTTGATTGAATAAAAATATGCAAAAATCTGCGGGGCAGTCATAAGTTGGCCATACCACGGAACATCAAAAATTGTTCCCTCGGTTTCGAATAGTTTTTCAACCATTTTACTGTCTGCAAATTGCCAGATAGGTGCATTTTTATTATCAATTATCTCCTTAAGAAGTTTCTTTACAGCGTCAAAATAAACAGGATTGTGGGTTTTCGGGTAAGGACTTTTTTTACGCCATACGATTTCGTAAGGAAGTATATCGGAAAATATTTCGCGGACAAGTCCTTTTTCTCTGCCTTGAAAATTTTTCATTTCCCAGGGAATATTATAGGCATATTCTAAAATTCTGTGGTCGCAAAATGGTACTCTAACTTCAAGACCGCTATACATACTCATTCTGTCTTTTCGGTCTAAAAGCCCTTGCATAAACCATTTTATGTTAAGCATAGTGATTTCCCTTATTCGTCTGTCAATTTTTGAGTCTGACGGCAGAAAATCAGTGTTATTTACAGTGTCAAAATATTTTTGCTTTACATAATCGGTAGGAGAAAAGTCAAAAATTCGTTTTTTAATGAAGCTTGCCTTAAGAGGTACATTTCCACTCCAAGGAAAATCCTCATTCCATAAAACTTTTTCGTTCCTAAACCAGGGATAACCGCCGAATATCTCATCAGCACACTCACCTGATAATGCAACAGTGTGAGTCTTTTTCACCTGTCTGCAAAACAGAAGAAGAGAGGAATCAACATCAGCCATACAAGGGAGGTCGCGGGCAAGCGTTGCGTCATCTAATGCCTCTGCAAGCTCTGTATTGCTTATGGTTACAACATTATGTTTGGTTTTTGAATTCTCTGAAACAAGAGAAATATAGTCGCTGTCACTGTTTGGCTGAAAAACTGAAGCAGTGAAAAATTTATCGTTATCGGCATAGTCAACTGAATAAGTTGTAAGTGTTTCGGGTGCAAAAGTTTTTGCAGTAACAGTTGTTATGATGCTTGAATCAAGTCCGCCAGATAGAAAACAGCACAGAGGAACATCGGAAACAGTCTGTCGGGATATAGAATCGCAAATAAGCTCTTTTAAAATCCGCTTTGTCTTTTCAAAATCGTCAATATGCTCATTGGCTTTAAGACTCCAGTAAGTCCGCTTCAAGATGCCGTCTTTTGAAAATACTCCGCATTCTCCCGGACAAAGCTCAAAAATATTTGAGAACGGCGTTTTTCCTGATGTTCTGCCGGGACCTATGAGAAAAATTTCCGCAAGGGATTCTTTATTTATTTCAGGAGTAATCTCAGAATATGCAAGAACTGTCTTTATCTCTGAACCAAAAACAAAAGTGTTTTTATATATAGAGTAGAAAAAGGGTTTAACTCCTGCCCTGTCACGGGCAAAGAATATTTTTTGCCGTTTTTCATCATAAATTGCAAATGCGAAAATTCCGTTAAGGTGAAGAACGCAGTCCTCTCCCCATTCGATATATGAGGTTAAAAGCACCTCTGTATCAGAGTTTTCTGTAAAGGTATAGCCAAGGCAAGAAAGCTCTGCCTTTAGGTCGGAGGTATTATAAAGCTCGCCGTTATAAGTAATAACAAAGTTGTTACCAAATGCATTTTTCTTCATTGGCTGAAGTCCGTGAGTAAGGTCAATAACAGAAAGCCGTCTGTGAATAAATGCAATATTGTTATTAACATAATTCCCAATCTGGTCCGGACCGCGTCTTGATAATGTCAGGCTCATTTTTTCAATTACATTTTCGTCTCTAATAATACGGTCAGTAAAATCAGCAAAACCGCCTATTCCGCACATAATAAAATCCTCCATACAAATTTCTTATATGTTATTTTATGTTAAAATAAAAAAAGTGATACAAAAAAGCAAGGCTAAGTGCCTTGCTTATATTTTTAAGATAAAGGATTCGGGGGTAAGTTTTGAAACAGATTTAAATGCTGTTTCTGCCATTATTTCATTGTCAAAAATACCAAAGACAGTAGGCCCGCTTCCGCTCATCATTGAGAAAACAGAGCCATTTTCATTAAGTAATTCTTTATATTCTGAGATTACGGGATAGGTGTTTTCCGTAACCGATTCCAAAACATTGGCAGAGTATTCATTAAGAAGTTTTATATTACCGCTTGAAATTGAATCTATGACCAGTTTTGTGTTAGGTCGGTTCCTTACGTTTTCCATTTTAAAGTTTTGATAAACCCATTTGGTGGAAACCGAAAATTGCGGTTTTGCAATGACCAAATACGCATTTTTTAGCGGAGAAACAGGTGTAAGAATCTCGCCTATTCCTTGAGATAAGGCACATCCACCCATAAAACAAAAGGGAACATCAGCACCGATTTTAAGACAAATTTCAAGAAGTTCATCTTTAGATAACGGGCAATTAAATGCCTGATTTAGAAGTTTTAAAACCGCAGCTGCATCTGTGCTTCCGCCTGCCATTCCTGCACCCGCAGGAATGTTTTTATCAATATGGATTTTAATTTTAGCGCAAATTCCTGTCTTTTCAAGGAACAACTGTGCCGCTTTATAAGCCGTGTTTTTATTATCCGTAGGAACATCCGATTTATTGCAAGTCAGCTTAATTCCATCACCGTCATCAATTGTAACGGTAACTTCATCACAAAGGGGAATTTGTTGCATAACCATTTCGACACTGTGATAACCATTTGGAAGCTTTCCTAAAATGTCGAGACTTAAGTTGATTTTAGCAAAAGCAGAGGTAGTAAGTGTTTTCATAATTACTCCCCGATAGTTTCTTCTGTTTCGACAGATTTAGGCGTTTCTTCTGTTTCACTCACTTCTTTAACATCAACAGATTCAACTGTCGGTGGGTTAAACAACGCTTCGAATTCGTCAGCATCAATCTTTTCCTTATCCAAAAGAAGTTGAGAAAGCTGATTAAGCTTATTCATATTTGTTTTGAGAATATCTTCGCATTTTTTATAGCATTCGTCGATGATAGCTTTAATTTCTGCATCAATTTCAGCAGCCACGCTCTCACTGTAATCCTTTGTGTGGCCAAAATCTCTGCCGATAAACACTTCATCATTGCTGTCACCAAAAACTCTTGTTCCAAGCTTTTCACTCATACCATATTTGACAATCATATTTCTTGCAATAACAGTTGCCCGTTCTATGTCATTGGAAGCGCCTGTGCTTATATCGCCAAGCATAAGGCTTTCGGCGATACGTCCGCCAAGGAGAACAACAATTTCCTCAAGCATTTCAGTTCTTGAAGTATATGATGCATCATCTTTTGGAAGTGAGAGGGTATATCCGCCAGCTCTTCCGCGCGGAATAATGGAAACCTGATGAACTCTGTCCTGGGTTGGCAGGAATTTTGAAACGATTGCGTGACCTGCCTCGTGAACTGCAGTAAGTCGCTTTTCCTTTTCGGTAACCATTCTTGTTTTCTTTTCAGGCCCTGCAATAACCTTCATAATAGATTCTTCAAGGTCTTGCATTGTAATTGTGTCACGGTTTTCTTTCGCCGCTTTTAATGCTGCCTCATTGGTAAGATTTTCAAGGTCAGCCCCGGTAAAGCCAACTGTTGTTTTAGCAAGAACATCAAGTTTTACGCTTTCATCAAAAGGTTTTCCTTTGGAGTGAACTTTAAGAATGGCTTCTCTGCCTTTAACATCAGGAGTGTCAACAAGCACCTGACGGTCAAATCTGCCGGGACGGAGCAAAGCTCGGTCTAAAATATCGGGGCGGTTGGTTGCAGCGATAATAATTACGCCGTCATTTGCGCCAAAACCGTCCATTTCAACCAAAAGCTGATTTAATGTCTGCTCTCTTTCGTCATGACCTCCACCAAGTCCTGCACCTCTCTGACGGCCGACAGCGTCAATTTCGTCTATGAATACAATACAAGGTGAGTTTTTCTTTGCCTGTTCAAAAAGATCACGAACACGGGATGCACCAACACCAACAAACATTTCAACAAAGTCTGACCCTGAAATTGAGAAGAATGGAACGTGAGCTTCTCCTGCAACGGCTTTCGCAAGAAGAGTCTTACCTGTTCCCGGGGGTCCAACCAAAAGAACACCCTTTGGTATTCTTGCACCAAGTTTTTGGAATTTTGAAGGGTTTTTAAGAAATTCAACAATTTCCTGAAGTTCAGCCTTTTCTTCATCAGCACCGGCAACATCTTCAAAAGTCTTTTTGGAATTCTCATCAATATTCATTTTTGCCTTTGTTTTGCCAAAGGACATAACACCTCTGCCGCCACCGCCCTGAGCATTGTTCATAAATATAAACCAGAAAACAAAAATCAATATAATCATACCCAGCGACGGAAGAAGACTGAGCCACCATGGAGTTTCTGCAGGCTTTGGAGTGCTGATAACCAGGGCCTTTGCCTGAATCTGTTGTTCAATTTCTCTGTCGCAAGCTTCGTAAAGCGCATTATAGCCGGGAATGTCAACCTCTATCTTTTTTCCACCAACCAAGGTTGCATAGGCGGTGTTTTCAAAGATTTCAAGTTCTCTGACTTCTTCACTTTTAATTGCATTAACAAGATATGAAAAATTATACTTTTCTGCTTCATCACCGGTTGAAACCATAGAATATATGATAATTATGGCAATAAGCAGTATTGCATAAAATCCAAAACCTTTAAATCTTTTTTTCATTTAATCTCCTCCGAAATATATGTTAAAAAATAACCAGTATCTTTAATATTACCATAATAATTAAAAAATTACAAGGGTTATTCTTATAAATTCATAAAAAATTCACGTTAATAGTATTGACAAAAACTTTTTAGTAAATTACAATATAAATAATTAATATGTTAAACGGAGGCATTTATGGCTAAATCAAGACAACAAATAAGACAAGAACAAAGAAAAGGAGCAAACAAGCAAAGCTCTAAGAGTTGGATTTATGTAGTTATTGCTGTGGTTTTAGTTGCGGTTATAGGAATTATGGTATATTTTGCAGTGAAACCCGAAAATGCTTATACAACTTCGTCAAATGGCGAAAATGCTCAATCGGATACTGCTATGCAGAATGACCCCAATCAGTTAGAGTATCATAAAGAGCCGCAGGTTGAAGGTGAACACGAAAAGGCTGTGTTTACAATGGAAAACGGCGAGGAGTTTACAGTTGAGCTTTACCCTGAATATGCACCTGAAACTGTTGAGAATTTTAAGAAACTTGTGAATGAAGGGTTTTATGACGGGCTGACATTCCACAGAGTTGTTGAGGGCTTTATGGCACAGGGCGGTGACCCGGAAGGAACAGGAATGGGCGGAAGTTCTGAAACTATAAGAGGTGAATTTGCTTCAAACGGATTTATCAAAAATCTTCTCTCTCATCAAAAAGGTGTAATTTCAATGGCGAGGTCAAATGACCCTAACAGTGCAAGTTCACAGTTCTTTATATGTTATGATGATGCAAGTTTCCTTGATGGAAGCTATGCGGCATTTGGTAAGGTGACAAAAGGTATGGAAACTGTTGAAAATTTCTTAAAGATTGAAAGAGAAATGAACGGAATGGGAGAGGAAGCGGTTCCTGTAACTCCTATTGTAATCAAAAAGGCAACAATAGTTAAATAAACATAAGGAGAAGAAAAATGGAAAATACAAAAGTTAAAGTTAAAATGGAAAACGGCGGAGAGTTTGTTATTGAACTTTATCCTGAATATGCACCTGAAACCGTTGAAAATTTTATAGAGCTTGTTGAGAATGGCTTTTATGACGGTGTTTGCTTCCATAGGGTTGTTGAAGGCTTTATGGCACAGGGTGGTGACCCGACAGGGACAGGAATGGGCGGAAGTGACAAACAGATAAGAGGCGAATTTTTTGCTAACGGATTTTCACAGAACACACTCTCTCATGAGAGAGGTGTGATTTCGATGGCAAGGTCAATGGACCCTAACAGTGCAAGCTCACAGTTTTTTATCTGCTATGATGATGCAAGTTTTCTTGACGGAAACTATGCGGCGTTTGGTAAGGTTATTGAGGGAATGGATATTGTTGACGGATTTTTGGATATTGAAAGAAAACCGAATTCTATGGGAGAAATGGCAAGTCCTATTGAGCCTATCGTAATGGAAGAAGTAACTATAATAGAAGATTAAGGAGAATCAAATGATGAAAAGAATAACAGCAATAATTCTTGCGGCAGTAATGCTTATGGGAGTAACATCAGTCTTTGCGGAAAGCTTTAATGATATCAGCGGGCATTGGGCAGAAAAGGAAATTCTTGCCGCACAGAAAAATGGTATAGTAAACGGTGACGGAACAGGGAATTTCAGACCGAATGACACTGTAACAAGAGCGGAATTTATTAAAATGCTTTCGGCTATGATAGTGACAAAAATTGGAGCTGAAGATGTTCCGGACGATTATAAAACAGAGAATAATTGGTATTCCAAATACTATAATTTTGCATCCATTGCATATCTTGACCAAGACACTGAAAATTCAATTAACGGTATAAATCCAGGTATTTTTAATAATAATGCACTTGTTCCTATTGCAAGATGGGAGATGGCATTTATGGCAGGCTCAATGCTTAAAAATATGATTGGATTGGTTCCGACAGGTGAGCTTAACTTTACCGATAATTCTGAAATTGAAGCCCTTAACATAACAAAATATGTTAATGTGACTGCTCAGGCGGGAGTTATCAAGGGCGACCATAAAGGTAGATTTAATCCAAGCTCAACAGGCTCAAGGGCTGAAGCGGTTGTTATTGTTTCAAGAATGAATGATTATATTGATGCCTATATTGCGATGGAAACAACAAAGCAAGATGAAGAGTATAATAATGTTATGGCTGAATATGAGGCAAATCTTATAACTTACACAGATGCAGAAATTCCCGATAAGAATGTGAAGGTTAAGTTCACAATGAATGACGGGAAGAATTTTGTTATTGAGCTTTATCCAAACTATGCACCGCAGACGGTTGCAAACTTTGTAAGTCTTGTAAATCGCGGTTTTTACAACGGCTTGACATTCCATAGAGTTGTTGATGGATTTATGGCACAGGGCGGTGACCCCAACGGCAACGGAACAGGCGGTTCTGAAAATTATATTTTGGGTGAATTCTCATCAAACGGATTTGATGGAAATACCTTATCTCACACAGAGGGTGTAATCTCAATGGCAAGAAGCTCTATTCCTAACAGCGCAAGTTCACAGTTCTTTATCTGCTACGACGATGCAAGCTTCCTTGACGGGGACTATGCAGCATTCGGTAAGGTTATAAGCGGAATGAACGTGGTTAAGGACTTCCTTAAGGTTGAAAGAGAAGTTAATGAAATGGGTGAAGAGGCAATTCCTAAAACACCGATTGTAATTAAGAAGGCTGAAATACTTAAATAAACATTAAAAAGCTCTGCATTTTGCGGAGCTTTTTTTATTTCACAACTTGTAAAATCGGTTTTTTTATGATATAATACAAAGATATAGTAAGTATTACATCTAAGGAGAGGTTAATATGTCTAATATATGGCACGATATTTCACCAAAAAGGATACACGCAGAGGATTTTATCTGTGTTGTGGAAATTACAAAAGGCAGTAAGAAAAAATATGAGCTTGATAAAGAAACAGGATATCTTATGCTTGACAGAATTTTGCATACATCAACCCATTATCCTGCTAACTATGGCTTTATTCCCAGAACATACGGAGATGACAACGACCCCTTAGATGTTCTTTTGCTATGTTCGGAGCAAATTGAGCCTATGACTCTTGTAAGGGCTTACCCTATAGGGGTTATTTCTATGGTCGATAACGGCAGAAGCGATGAGAAAATTATAGCTATTCCGTTCAGCGACCCCAATTACAATGCTTATAAAGATATCGGTGAATTGCCGAAGCACATTTTTGATGAAATGAGACACTTTTTTACCGTATATAAAAATCTTGAACATAAGGATACTGCAGTAGACGAAGTGAGCGGGCGGGAAGAATCAATTGAAATTATTCAGAACGCCATAGATGCGTATATTGAAAAATTTTGTAAGTAATATAATATTAACAGATAGATTTCATAAGGAGTTGCCAAAATTGAGTAATATCAGGACAGAGAAAATTGCTGACGGAGTGAATATAAGACTTGTTCCTGCCCGTCAGTTTAAAACAAACAGGATAACTGTTTTTTTGAATGTGCCCATAAAGAGGGAGTATGTAACTAAAATATCCTTGTTGCGTCAGGTTATGAAAAGAGGGACAAAAAATTATCCATCCCTTACAGACCTTGCAACAGAACTTGAAGAAATGTATGGTGCAAGCCTTTCGGGAGGAATTAGAAAAAAGGGTGACGGAGAGCTTTTCTATTTTACCGTTGAATATATTGCGGATAGATTTGTTGGCGAAAATCTTACTAAGAGAGCTGTATCGCTTTTAAATGAGGTTCTTTTTAATCCGTTAATTGAAAATAATGGATTTTCAGAAGAATATCTAAAGCAGGAAAAGAAGAATCTTAAAAATTATATTGAGGGAATAATAAACGATAAACGTGAGTATGCTCAACTTCGTTGCGTTGACGAAATGTTTGAAAATGAGCCTTATGGGATTTTTGAATATGGCTACATTGAAGATTTTGATGAGATTACACCGCAAAATCTTTATGATTTCTATAAGAAAATAATAAATGAGGCAAGCGTTGAGATTTTTGTCAGCGGAACATTTGATGATGAGGACATCATAAATGAGATTAAAGACGGATTTACAATTTCCCCCAGAAAAAATCAAGATGTTGTTACAACTCTTGCCAAAAGACGCAAGGAAATAAAGCGTGTAACAGAAAAAATGGATGTGACGCAGAGCAAGCTTTGCATAGGTCTTAGCTGTGATGTAAACTATAAAAGTGACGACTATTATGCACTTGTGCTATATAACACGGTGTTTGGTGGAAGTCCTTTCTCAAAACTTTTTAATAATGTACGTGAGAAATTAAGCCTTGCATATTTTGTTTTTTCGAGAGTTGACAAAATGAAAGGTTTTATGCTTATAAGTTCAGGAATTGAAAATGACAAGTTCGATGAGGCTTATAATGAAATTATGGTGCAGATGGATAATATGAAAAAGGGTGAAATAAGCAACGATGAAATAATTGCTGCAAAGAAAGCTCTTGCCAATTCATTTAACTCTATGCGCGACAGCTTAGCTGGAATGGAAGATTTTTATATGAGCCAGATTATATGTAAAACAGATGATACGCTTGACGGGATTATCGAGAAAATCAATAATGTGACAAAAGATGAAATTGTTGCGGTCGGACAAAAAATTAAGCAAAACACAATATATTTTCTCACAGGAAAGGAGGAAAATTAATGAATTTTACGACTTTTTATAATGAGAAAATTGATGAAAAATTTCTTATGGGAACCCATAAAAGCGGACTTCGGGTTGCCCTTGTTCCCAAGAAAGGTTTTAGTAAATTTTATGCGATTTACGGGACGGAATACGGCTCTGTTGACAGGGAGTTTGTGGCTCTCGGGGAGAATGAAAAAACAGTTCTTCCTGACGGGGTTGCGCATTTTCTTGAGCATAAGCTTTTTGAAATGGCAGACGGAACAAATGCCTTTGACAGTTTCTCGAAAACAGGCGGAAACAGTAACGCTTTCACAAGCTTTAATATAACAGCATATTTATTTTCCTGTACAGAGAACTTTTATGAAAATCTTGATATATTGCTTGATTTTGTTAATACACCGTATTTCACAGATGAAAATGTTGAAAAAGAGCAGGGGATAATAGGTCAGGAAATAAAAATGTATGACGATGACCCGCAGTGGAGAGTTTTCTTCAATATGCTGACAGCTATGTATCACGAGAATCCCGTTAAAAGGGATATTGCAGGAACTGTTGAATCAATCAGCGAGATTACGCCTCAGCTTCTTTATAAGTGTACCAATACCTTTTATAATCCGTCAAATATGTTTCTTGTTTTGGTGGGGGATATTGACGAAAATAAAGTTGAAGAATATATAGATAAGCATATTTCCTCGGACCGCGACACGGGAAAGGTGGAAAAATTCTCTGTTTATGAACCTGAAACAAGGGCGAAAGAATATATAAGCCAGAATTTGAGTGTCTCAACACCTATGTTTGCTATTGGTTTCAAAGAGAAAAAGACAGGAGTTTCAGGATATGAATTACTGAAAAAGGAGATTGCTACGGAAATTCTTATAGAGTTGCTCTTTGGAAAAAGCAGTGAAAATTATATAAAAATGTATGAGAGCGGAATAATTGATGCAAGCTTTGACGGTGAAACGGAGCTTGAAAAGGAGTATGGATTCACCTCCTTCGGCGGGGAATCAAAGGAACCTGAAAAGGTTTATGAAACTGTTAAAGAATGTATTCGTAAAGCTAAAAATGAAGGTTTTTCCGATGATAAGATTGAGCGCATTAAGAAGGCAGTTTTAAGTGATGAAATCAGAATGTATAACAGCGTCGAAAATATAGGAAATACCTATATAAAGTCCTTTATGAAAGGGATAAATCCTCTCGAATATACAAAAGCGGTGGAGGAAATTGATAAGGCCTATCTTGAAGAACGGCTAATTGAGCATTTTGATACGGAAAATTCTGTGCTTTCGGTGGTGTATCCTCAAGAGGGAGGAAGTATATGATAAATACGATTTCATTTCCAAAGCTTGGAATATCAATGGAGATTAACAGAGTTGCCTTTTCTGTTTTTGGAATTGATATAATGTGGTACGGAGTGCTGATTGGGATTGGCATTATCCTTGCGGTTTTATACGGCTCTTATGCGGTTAAGAAAACAAGGCTTTCTCAAGACGATTTTCTTAATATGCTCCTTATTGCCTTGCCATGTTCAATTGTGGGAGCGAGGGCGTATTATGTAATTTTTAACTGGAGTGAGTATTCAGGAGACATAATGTCCGTATTTGCCATAAGAAACGGCGGGATTGCAATATATGGCGGGATTATTGCGGCTGCATTGGTTATTATTATCTATTGCAAAGTTAAGAAAATTAATTTTGGAAATCCTTTTGATTTGCTTGCGGTAGGACTTCCTATGGCACAAGCAATTGGAAGATGGGGGAATTTTATAAATGCAGAAGCCTACGGCGGAGAAACAAATTTGCCTTGGGGGATGATGATAGGAAACAGCCCGGTAACAGTTCACCCAACATTTTTGTATGAATCCCTATGGAATGTTTTCTCTGTTATTTTGGTGCTTTCGGCCAAAAGGTTTAAAAAGTTTGAAGGCGAACTTTTTTGTATCTATATGATATGGTATGGAGCAGGGAGATTCTGGATAGAGGGTTTAAGAGCAGATTCGTTATATCTTGGTGATTTCAGAATATCGCAGATTGTTTCAATTGTTTTAATTATTCTTGGAGCTTTGGGAATAATTTACGGAAGATTTTACAAAAAAAAATCCATATAAATTATTGACAAACAATTTTCAGTATTATATAATGATATAGATAGTATAATAGGGTGAGAATAGGGGTGAGAAAATGGCACATAAAAGGCAAAAAAAGCTTAACATGAGAAAAGTGGTTGTGCGACTGCTTTTTATTGGTGTGCTGTTATACTCGGGTTATGTTCTTGCCAGTCAGCAGGTTTCTATGTACCAAAAGCAAAAGTCTGTGGATGAATGTAATGCTATGATTAGTGATGCAAAGAGTGAAAATGCAAGGCTTGACGAAGAATTGGGTCTTGTTAACACAGATGAGTATAAAGAGCGTAAGGCTCGTGAACTTTTGGGTTATATAAGACCTGATGAGCGAATTTATGTTGATGTGACAAAGTAAATTACACATAAGGGCTTAAGCATTAAGGAGGATTTTTTCGTAAGATGCAGTTGGAAATTGGAAGCATACATAGCGGTAAGGTAACAGGGATAGTTGCTTTCGGAGCATTTGTTGAGTTTAATGAGGGTCAAACCGGACTTGTTCATATATCAGAGGTTGCCTCTGAATTTGTTGATGATGTCAGCAAGTTTTTAAAGGTAGGGCAGGAAGTTAAGGTTAAAGTGGTTTCTGTTGAGAATAATAAGATTGGCTTATCAATAAAAAAGGCTTCAGAGGAACAGAAATCTGAAAAGAAAAGTAAAAGCCCAAGACGGGAAGGAAAGAAGAAAACTCCTTATGTTTTTTCGGGAAAGCCCGAGGAATTTGAATTCAAGAGAAGTTTTGACAGTGAAATGTCATTTGAGGACAGACTCTTAAAGTTTAAACAGGACAGCGATGAGCGTATGTCCGATCTTAAACGTAATACCGAAGGAAAGAGAAACGGCGGTAACCGCAGATAATTTTTTGGAGGAAATCTTATGTCAGCATATACAGTTTTTTGGATTGTGCTTGCTGTTCTACTTGGTATTATTGAGGCGAGCACGGTTAATTTTGTTACAATATGGTTTGCAATCGGCGCTGTGTTTGCATTTATAACAGCGATTATGACCGATTTAGTATTATTTCAGATTGCAGTATTTATTCTTGTCTCGGTATTAAGTCTTGTTTTGACGAGACCGCTTGTCAGGAAACTTTTGGACAACAAAACCGTTGCAACTAATGCAGACAGATATATAAATCAAAAAGCGTATGTAACTCAAAGTATTAACGGAGTTTCCGGTATGGGACAGGTTAAGTCAATGGGGCAGATATGGTCTGCAAAATCCGAAGATGGACTTGATATAAATGAGGGTGAAGAGGTTATAATAAACAGGATAGACGGTGTTCGTGCCGTTGTATCAAAAATAAGTTAAAAGGAGGGCAAATTATGCCTGCAATAATTATTTTGTTATTTATTTTGGTAATCCTTGTTATTTCGAATATTAAGGTCGTTTCTCAGGCAAATGCGTATGTTATAGAGCGTCTTGGCGCGTACAAGCAAACCTGGGGTGTTGGAATTCATTTTAAGGTTCCGTTTATAGAACGAATTGCTAAAAGGGTTACCCTTAAGGAACAGGTGGTGGATTTTCCGCCTCAGCCTGTTATAACAAAGGATAATGTTACAATGCAGATTGATACGGTTGTATATTTCCAGATAACTGACCCGAAGCTTTATGCTTATGGTGTTGAGCTTCCTATGTCGGCAATCGAAAATCTGACTGCAACAACACTTAGAAATATAATCGGTGATATGGAGCTTGATGAAAGCTTGACATCAAGAGATGTTATAAATACTCAAATGCGGTCAATTCTTGACGAGGCAACAGACCCGTGGGGAATAAAGGTTAACCGTGTTGAGCTTAAAAATATTATTCCTCCTGCAGGAATTCGCGAAGCTATGGAAAAACAGATGAAGGCTGAACGAGAAAGAAGAGAGTCTATTCTTCGTGCAGAAGGTGAGAAAAAGTCCGCCGTGTTGGTTGCAGAGGGTGAAAAAGAGTCAGCTATATTAAGAGCTGAAGCGGAAAAAGCATCAGCGATATTAAAGGCGGAGGCTGAAAAAGAAGCTGCAATCAGAGTGGCTGAAGGTGAAGCGGAGGCTATACGTGAAGTGCAAAAGGCGACCGCAGACGGTATAAAAATGTTAAACGAGGCTATGCCAACAGAGGCAGTTCTTAAAATTAAAAGTCTTGAAGCCTTCGAAAAGGCGGCAGACGGTAAGGCAACAAAGCTTATAATTCCGTCGGAAATACAGGGAATTGCAGGTCTTGCTGCAAGTCTTAAAGAAACACTAACAGATAAATAATTTGATAATCCGTGCCATATCTTTAAAAGATATGGCATTTGGGCGAAAATACGCCATATTGCCCGGTTTGGCGTTAATATACAAAGGTTAAATTTATCGGGCGGAAAGGTAAATCAAGTATGTCAGGACATAGTAAATGGGCGACAATTAAAAGAAAAAAAGGTGCTATTGATGCAAAGAGAGGTAAGCTGTTTACCAAAATCGGAAGGGAGCTTATGGTTGCAGCAAAGGAAGGCGGTGCTGACCCAAGCGTAAACTCTAAACTTCGCGATGTTATTGCAAAGGCGAAGGCAAATAATATGCCAAATGATACAATTCAGAGAAGCCTTAAAAAAGCTGCAGGCGAGGGGAATACAAACGAATATGTTGAAATGACATATGAAGGTTACGGCCCTGCCGGTGTTGCGGTTATGGTAGAGACACTTAGTGATAATAAAAACCGTATTGCGGGGGATTTAAGACATTATTTTGATAAATACGGCGGAAATCTGGGACAGACGGGCTGTGTTGGATTTATGTTTGATCACAAAGGCGTCATTCTTATCGAAAAGAAAGACGGGATGGATGAGGATGAAGTTATGATGGATGCGCTTGATGCTGGTGCTGAAGATTTTGCATCGGAGGATGGTGTATTTGAAATAACAACTGCTCCTGATTCATTCAGCTCTGTAAGAGAGGCACTTGAAGAAAAAGGCTATGAGTTTGCACAGGCGGAAATTGAGTATGTTCCAAAGACATTGACGGTACTTACAAATGAGGACGACATCAAGAATATGGAAAAGCTTATAGATATGCTTGACGATAACGACGATGTCCAGAATGTTTACCACACATGGGATATGCCTCAGGAAGATGAAGAAGAGTAATCTGCATCAAGAATTTATGGATTTTTAAGCGGTTGTATATGTAATGGATTATGAAATAAAAAATGCAGCGAGTTCGCTGCATTTTTTATTTTTTATTTTGCCATATCCTTATGCTCTACAATTGGTCTTTCTTTAAAGAAAAAGGAAATTGCCCAAAGTCCTGCAATGCCGACAATTGTGAATATAATACGGCTTAAAACCGCCATCTGTCCGCCAAAAAGTGCAGCAACAATGTCAAATCCGAATATACCGATACTTCCCCAGTTAAGAGCGCCGATTATGACAAGAAGAAGTGCAAGTGTGTTCATAAATTATGCTCCTTTATTATTTTTTGTTCAATATTAGTTTGCATTAAATAAAAGAAAATATGCAACAATATAAAAAGAAATTAAAAAAGGAGATAGTATGAAAAAAATTATATTTATAATCATTACAATTTTTGCGTTTTTGCTGATGGTATATAATATTTCAGAACAGGAGAGAGAGTTTTCTTTTAAAAGCGAGAGTGGAAATGAATATAGAGAACAATATAACAATGAGAAAAATTTAAATATTGCGAGAAAAA
This sequence comes from Clostridia bacterium, assembly GCA_045651845.1. Classification (GTDB taxonomy): domain Bacteria; phylum Bacillota; class Clostridia; order Monoglobales; family Monoglobaceae; genus SIG454. The sequence continues at coordinate 15,320 of JAZRTD010000293.1, forward strand.
TTGCAGTTTTATGTGATGCGGAAAAGGTTGCTGTTGTAGGCGATAAACAGAATGTTATTGTTGGAATTATGTTAAAAAATAAGAGTAAAGATATAAAAGTTATGAAAAAACAGGCGGAAAAGATTACAAGAGAAAGTTATAAATTTGCAAAAATAAGGGTAGAAATTGAAACTGAAAAGACAGACAGAATAATGGAAATTGCGGAAAACATAAAAATCGGAATACCGGATAAGATTTTAATAAACAAAATGAAGAATTTAATTGATTTTTGATATTTTTTATGATATAATAGATGTATATACGATGAATTAAGTTAAGGTCATATGTCGAGAAGGTGTGGTTCGCGACGCAAGCAAAGTTGCTTGAAATTTTAGCTTAAATTTTCACAAAAAGTGAACTCTAAATCGTTCACTGATTTTAAAGGTGGGAACGTCATAACATTTAGAAAATTTTATCGTTGGCGAAAGGATTAAAGTTAGATAATGAATAAAGCGAGCATTCGAAAAATATTAGTTTCTGCCATATTTTTATCCTTAGGGATTGTACTTCCGTTTTTGACAGGACAAATCAAGGAAATAGGTGATACGTTACTTCCAATGCATATTCCTGTTATGCTTTGCGGTCTTGTATGTGGCGGTAAATATGGTTTTGCTGTTGGTTTGATTTTACCATTTTTAAGGTCGGTCACAGTCGGAATGCCGCCGATTTATCCTAATGCCGTTTGGATGTCGCTTGAACTTGCTACATATGGTTTTATTATTGGGTTTTTATATTTTACTTTTCATAAAAAACAGGTGTGGTGGTTATATTGTTGTCTGATTACGTCTATGATTAGCGGGCGAATTGTTTGGGGCGTCGTAAAAACTGTTCTGCTTGGTATATCAGGGAAATTATTTACCATAGAGGCTTTTATAGCGGGTGGGATTATAGATTCTCTACCGGGGATTTTATTGCAACTCATTCTTATTCCCGGCATAATTAAATTAATAGATATTTATTTGGAAAGGTCGTGTAAATAATGACAAAAGAACTGTTATTTCCATACGGAAAAGAAAAGTTATGCTATGAATTTGATGAAAAAGAACTTTCCGGAGTTTTGACGTCTTCTATAGAAGAATACAAGCCAGAGGCGGACGAGATTACCCTTGTGAAAAAAGCCTTAGAGGAGCCGATTGGTTCGTTAAAATTATCTGAGCTTGCCAAGGGAAAGAATAATATTGTTATTATAGCAAGCGATCATACTCGTCCGGTCCCGAGTAAAATTATTATGCCTTTGATGCTTGAGGAAATAAGAAAAGGAAATCCGGAGGCAAACATTACAATTTTAATAGCAACAGGTTGCCACAGGGGAACAACCAAAGATGAATTGATTTCAAAATTCGGAGAAGAAATTGTTGAAAAAGAAAACATATATATTCATGATTGTGATGAAAAAGAAAAGCTTATTAATATAGGGGTTTTACCATCGGGCGGAGAGTGTGAAATCAACTCAATTGCCATAGAGGCAGATCTTTTGGTTGCTGAAGGGTTTATTGAGCCTCATTTTTTTGCAGGGTTTTCCGGCGGTAGAAAGAGCGTGTTGCCTGGTATTGCAGGACGCAATACGGTGCTTGCAAATCACTGTTCGGAGTTTATCAATAATGATAATGCCCGGACAGGGATTTTGGACAATAATCCTATTCATAAAGATATGTTGTGGGCTGCTAAGGCAGCAAAACTGCAGTTTATAGTTAATGTGGTTTTAAATTCTGAAAAAGAAGTGATTTATGCAGTTGCAGGCGATTTGGAGAAAGCTCATAAAAAAGGAACTGAGTTTTTATCCGCCCAGTGTGGTGCAAAGGCAGTTTTTTCGGACATTGTTATTTCGACAAATGGCGGATATCCGCTGGACCAAAATGTATATCAGGCAGTAAAGGGTATGACCGCTGCAGAAGCAACGGTTAAACAAAATGGAGTTATTATTATGATTGCATCGTCATCTGACGGTATGGGCGGCGACCATTTCTATCATCAACTTGCAGATGAAGAGGATATAAACAAAACGATGGAAATATTTTTAAGTCGCGGTCGTAATGAAACAGTAACTGACCAATGGATGAGTCAAATTTTGATTAGAATACTGATGCATGCAAGAGTAATTTATGTTTCGGAGATGGAAGACGAGATAGTAGAAAAAATGCATATGATTCCAGCTCATTCTATTGATGAGGCAATCAAAAAAGCAAAGAAACTTTTAGGAGGTAATGAGGTAACAATAACGGCCATACCGGATGGGGTATCAGTCGTTGTACATAAATAAAATGATTGACAGATGATTTAAATTTATAAATCATCACCTTTAAACCAGTCTAACATAAACTTTAATAAAGATGAGGAGTATAAAAATGAGAATTCTTGTTTGCGTAAAACAGGTTCCTGGGTCAAGTAATGTTGAGGTTGACCCGATTACCGGTGTACTTAAAAGGGACGGAATACAAAGCAAAATGAATCCGTATGACCTATATGGAATTGAAATGGCATTGTCTTTGGCAGAAAAATATAATGGAGAAGTCATAACAATTACAATGGGACCTCCGCAAGCGAAAAATGTTATTATAGAATCAATTTGTATGGGAGCCAAAGGCGGAACTGTTATTTCTGACCGCAAGTTTGCGGGTGCTGATGTGCTTGCGACTGCATATACGATATCTCAGGGTGTAAAGAAGTGCGGGGATTTTGACATTATCATTTGCGGAAAGCAGACCACTGACGGAGATACGGCACAGGTTGGGGCAGAGGTTTCTGAATTTCTCAACATTCCAAATGTTGCGAATGTTATTTCTGTTGAAAAAATAGCGGACGGAGAGGTATATCTTACTGCATCGCTTGACGAGAAAATTGTGAAAATGTCAGTTAAAACTCCATGTCTTATTTCTGTTGATGGAGATATAAATTCACCAAGACTCCCTTCATACAAGGTGAAGCAGAGCGTAACCGATGATATGGTTAAGTTTATTTCATTTGCGGATTTTGATGATCAGAATCCTGATAATTACGGACTCTCGGGCTCAGCAACTCAGGTTGAAAGAATATTCCCGCCTGAAAAAAATACAGAAAAACATACAATCGAAGGTGATGCACATAATCAGTCCGAGGAAATATACAGATTGATATGTGACCGCAAGTTGATATAGGGGGGAATGTCTGATGGGAAAACTTGTTATAAATCACAATAAATTAACTGATGAATTAGCGGAAACTATTGTAAAAGTATGCCCGTTTGGAGCGATTTCATATACAGACGGAAAGCTTGATATTTCCTCTGCCTGCAAAATGTGTAATATGTGCGTAAAAAAGAGTGAGGGGATTATTGAATTTGTTGAGGAGGTTAAAGCCTCTGTTGACAAATCATTATGGAATGGTATATGTGTTTATGTTGACCACTGTGATAATAAGATACATCGTGTTACATACGAACTTTGCGGGAAAGCGCGGGAACTTGCAAAAGTTACAGGTCACCCGGTTTATGCTTTAGTGATTGGCAATAACATGGGGAACAGCATAGAAAAACTTCTGCATTATGGTATAGATAAAATTTTTGTTTATGATAATCCTGCATTTGAGAATTTTAAGGTAGAACCGTACACTGCAGCTTTTTGCGATTTTATAGATAAAATAAAGCCATCATCAATACTTGTTGGTTCTACCAACCTCGGAAGACAACTTGCGCCGAGAGTTGCAGCACGCCAAAGGGCAGGACTTACAGCCGACTGTACAGTTCTTGAGATGAAGGAAAATACCGACCTTGTGCAGATAAGACCTGCATTTGGCGGAAATATAATGGCTCAGATTATCTCTACGGATACAAGACCGCAATTTTGTACGGTGCGCTACAAGGTATTTAATGAGCCAAAGCCTTGCGAAGATGTAAGCGGAGAAATTATTAAGATGGACGTAACAGACGTAAATATTGAGTCGAAGATAGAGATCATTTCGTCTGAAGACAAGCCAAAGGATATAGATATTTCTGAGGCAGATGTAATAGTTGCGGTTGGGAGAGGTGCAATGAGCGAGAATATGCGAGTTTTGGCTAAAGAGCTTGCAGACTTGCTTGGTGGCGTTGTTGCCTGCACAAGACCACTTGCAGAGGGAAATATCTATGATGCGAAGCACCAGATTGGACTCTCGGGCAGAACGGTTAAGCCTAAATTCCTTATATGTCTTGGGATTTCGGGTGCAGTTCAGTTCGCTGCCGGTATGAAAGCCTCCGACTGCATTGTGGCGATAAATACAGATAAAACAGCTCCTATATTTGATGTGGCACATTATGCCGTTGTAGGCGATGTAAATGAAGTTTTACCACGCTTGATAGAAAAAATAAAGGAGGCAAAATTAGATGTATAATAAAGTTAATTCTGACGATATATTAAAATTGAAAAGAATATCGGGAGAAATGAATGTAATATATGGCGATGATATAAATCCTGACTATGCGCACGACGAACTGGGCGGCGTGGAAAAAATGCCGGAAGTCCTCGTGAGAGTACATACAACAGAAGAAATTTCTGAAATTATGAAATACGCATATGAGAGAACAATCCCAGTTACAGTTCGGGGAAGTGGCACAGGCCTTGTTGGCTCTGCTGTTCCTGTTGAGGGCGGAATCCTTCTTGAGACAACTCAAATGAATAAAATACTTGAGTTGGATTCTGATACGTTGACAGTAACCGTTCAGCCTGGTGTGCTTTTGATGGAATTGGCTGCTTTTTGTGAAGATAATGATTTTCTGTATCCTCCTGATCCTGGTGAGAAGTCTGCAACAATCGGCGGAAATATTTCTACTAATGCAGGGGGTATGAGAGCTGTAAAATACGGTGTTACAAGAGATTATGTCAGAGGACTCACGGTTGTTATGCCGAACGGCGAAATAATGAAGCTTGGCGGAAAGATTGCCAAAAATAGCTCGGGCTACAGTCTTAAGGACCTTGTGATTGGCTCTGAGGGAACGCTTTGTATTATAACAGAGGCAATACTGAAACTTGTTCCTCTGCCGAAAGTATCTGTAAGCCTTCTTGTCCCATTTTCTGATATGAAAAGTGCTATTGAAGCAGTACCGAAGATTTTCGAGTCAAAGGTAACCCCGACTGCAATCGAGTATATGTCAAGAGATACTATCCTTTTTTCGGAGAATTATCTTGGTAAGAAGTTCCCTGACACGAAAAATGATGCGTATATTCTTCTAACATTTGACGGAAACACAGATGAACAGGTTGATAGCGATATGAAAGCAGTGGCAGATTTGTGTCTCAAAATCGGAGCTTTGGATGTATACATTGTTGATACGGAAGAGCGAAAGAAAGCTGTGTGGTCTGCCCGTGGGGCGTTTTTGGAAGCAATCAAGGCATCAACTACCGAAATGGACGAGTGCGATGTTGTTGTTCCTGTTAACAAAATAGACGATTTTATTAAATTTACACATTCTCTTGCAGATGAGCTGAATGTTAGAATCCCAAGCTTTGGACATGCAGGCGACGGGAATCTTCATATCTATATCTGCCGTGACGAACTATCTTCCGAAAAATGGGAAGAAGTTCTGAAGGTTTGCTTTGACCATATGTACAAAAAGGCAGAGGAAATGGGCGGACTTGTTTCGGGCGAGCATGGAATAGGCTATGCCAAAAAGGAATATTTGAAGAAACAGTATGGTTCAACTCAAATTGAACTAATGATGGGAATTAAGAGTGTGTTTGACCCTAAAAAAATATTGAATCCAGGAAAGATTTGTTTCTAAAATTAATAGAATCAAATAAATTTGATGTACCATACAGGGGGATGTATTATGGAGCCACAGGTCTATTATGAATATTATAATTTTAACGATGCAAACTTTTTCACTTTAATTCTTAAGCCGGATAGGGTGGGTAAATTTCCGGTTGTGGTTACACGTTCGCCCTATGTAAGCGACACGACGGAAAAATCTGAAGAAGAACTGGCTAAAAAATTCATAAATGATAATATTCATTGGGCAGAGAATAACTATGTTCTCATATTTCAGCATTGTAGAGGGATAGGAAAGAGTTCGGGAGACTTCATTCCTTATATATATGAGCGGGAAGATGGTCTTGCATTAAGAAAATGGATACGTCAACAAGATTTTTATAACGGACAAATTTTCTTACTTGGCGGGAGCTATACAGCATCGCTTCATTACAGCACAGCGCCCTTTGAAGAGGATATAAAAGGTGCGATCTTTAATGTTCAGGATAGCGAGAGATACCGCTTATGGTATCGTAACGGGAATATGAGAAGAGGCCATGCGAACTGGCATTTTAATCTATACAAGAAAAAATCTAATTTGAAAAAGGTTCATACATTAGAATCCTTTTCTGAATTTCCTATTAAGAATTTGTCCGAAAGAGTTTTAGGAGAGAGAGCAGAGGATTTTGAACAGATGCTTTCTGCACCTTGTTTTGAACATCCCTTTTGGAATACCCGTTTTGGCGGAAGCGAAGCTAGAGATGCTATATCTACGGCCAATATACCTATTTTGCTTACTACCGGATATAATGATTATTATATAGGCGGTATGTTCAAAATGTGGAGCAGAATGGACGAAGAAACGAAGAAAAAATGCGCTCTGATAGTTTCGCCGTATAATCATAGTGATGTGTATTATAAAGAAAATGGCATATGCTTTTCAAATGGCTCTGCTACCGAACAATTTGGAAAAGATTATTATATTAAATGGTTAAATGCAATAATAAAAAATGAAAAACCATTTATAGAAACGGGCAAGATTACATATTACCGAACTTTTGAAGATAGATGGGAAACGGACTTTTATTCAGGCTCAACAAAGGAAATAGTTGTTCCCTTGGGCGAAGGGGAGAAAACTTTGGTCTATAATCCGGAAAATCCGACGGCATTTAATCCGGAGGGATGTTTTATGGATAACGTCGGCCAAAGAAATGATATTATAAATATATATACAGAGCCAATGAAAAGAGATGTCTTTGTTAAGGGGAAAATGAAAGTAAAACTTACTGTCGCATCGGATTGCGAAGATACCTCATTTTATGTGATGATAGGGATCCAGACAGAAAGAGGAGATTACGCTCTAAGACACGACATTACTTCGCTAATCTACCAGAAAGAAAGCTATGTTAAAAACAATAAAGTTGTTTTGGATTTTGTTTTTGATGAATATGCTTTTAGTATAAAAAAAGGTCAGGTTTTAAGAGTTGATATTGCTCCAACTGATAAAAATACGTATGTGTGCCATAGTAATAAAAAAGGTGACTACAGCCTCATAGAAAGTTCTCAAACGGCCAACAATAAAGTTTTTTTGGAGGAATCTTGTCTGATTTTGCCAATCGAAGAATAATCTTTTGGTCCT
>JAZRTD010000294.1:0-3038 GCA_045651845.1 Clostridia bacterium
ACCTTAACCGATAACGGAACAGTTACCCGCGGGATTTGCTCTGCAAAAGATGGATACCTTGAAACAATTACGGAAAGCTATAATATTGACAAAAATTCTGGTATAGACCCCGATTCTATATGTTCTATGAATATGTGGGGACTCGAAACCGGTATATTTGACATTTTAGAAGATGGTTTTGCAGATTTTCTCAATAATACCCAAGACCCTTTAAAAAGCGAATATCTTATTCCAAATGTTATGAACAATCTTGCAAAAGACGGTACAAAAATTAAGGTTTTAGATGCAAACTCCAAATGGCTGGGTGTAACTTACCGAGAAGATCTCCCGTCTGTTAAGCAGGAACTTATTAAATTAAAAAATCTTTATATTTAGGAGAATATTATGTCAAAACTTATTACAATTTCGAATGATATACTTAAGGTTTCAATCTCAAGCTATAAAGCAGAAATTTTAAGTGTTACAAAAAATGGCAAGGAGTTCATCTGGCAGGCGGACTCCGATGCGTGGACTCATCGTTGTCCTATTGTCTTCCCTATCTGCGGTGGATTAAAAGATGATAAATATACATACGGCGGGAAGGAATATACTCTTCCAAAACACGGATTTGCAAAATTTTCTGAATTTGAAGTTGAAAGCGTTACTGAAACAAAAGCAGTTTTCTTACTTCGTTCAAATGAAGAACTTAAAAAGGGCTATCCTTTTGAATTTGAATTCCGTGCAATTTTCGAATTAGATGGTGAAAAGCTTTCTGTAAGTTACGAAACAAAAAACCTCTCGGATACGGATATGTATTATTCCGTGGGGTCTCACGAAAGTTATGCCTGCCCCAACGGAATTGAAGAATACAGCATTATTTTTGATGTTCCCGAAAATCTTGCACGAAACACTCTGTCCGGATCTCTTCTCAATCACGAACAAGTGAGTCTTGGTCTGGGCGATGCGGTTACGGAGCTTCCTCTCAAATACGATTACTTTGCAACTGAATCTCTTGTTTTCACTAATTTAAAATCAAGAAGAGTTACTCTCTTAAACAGAAACACTAAGGAAGAAATTTCAGTTGATTTCCCAAATCACGATTATTTTGTTCTCTGGACAATCCCGAGAGAAGGATATATTTGTATTGAGCCATGGTGCGGTGTTCCGGACTATGTGGGAAGCAGTTTTGATATAACCGAAAAACGCGGTATCATAGCAGTACCTTCGGGAAAAAGCGACACAAGAACTCATATTATCACATTCTAGTTTATTTATATCTGTCTATATCGGAAAGCTCTATTCCCTTATGGACAGATATATTTATTCCATTGGCAATAACCGAGGAAATGTCTTCAATGACCTTGTCAATTTCCTTTGGTGTTACAATAAAATCGCCTATATTATCTGAAAGAGTCTGCTTTATAAGAGCATACTTATCCTCTGCGGATATAGTTGTCAGCATCTTATAAAGAGGCTCATTTTCTTTTGCGTTTTCTTTCAAATCTCCAATCAGAAAATCAATGCTGTCTCCTGTTATGGTTGCAGCATCAACAACCGTTGGAACACCGATTGCAATAACCGGTATTCCCAAGGTATACATATTTATTGCCATTCTGTTATTTCCTATTCCTGCCCCCGGGGTTATTCCCGTGTCTGAAATCTGGATTGTTGTGTTTATTCTTTTCATACTTCTTGAACAAAGGGCATCTATGACAATAAGAAGCGAGGGTTTTACCTTTTCGCAAATCCCCTTAACAATTTCCCCCGTTTCAATGCCAGTTATCCCCAGAACTCCCGGGGCAATTGCACAAAGAGGTCTTAGTCTTTCATCTATTTCCTTTGGAATATATCTTATTAAATGTCTTGTGACAAGCAAAGAATCTATAACAGCCGGTCCTAAAGCGTCAGGCGTTACATTTCTGTTTCCGAGCCCCACGACCAAAACAGTTTCATCTTCCCGCTTTGGAATGAGCGACATAAGCTCCTTTGCAACAATTTGACATATTTTCTCATAAACTGTTTGCTCACTGTAAATTTCAGGCGGAATATCTATTGTTATATAATTCCCCTCAGGTTTATTAAGAACAGATGCCCCCTTTTCTGAAACTATCTTGACCCTTGAAACCGTTGTATTTTCAAGAGGGTTAGAAACATCAACCTCAACGCCCTCTATTTCGCCCTCTATATTTGATGCCTCAATATATAAATCTCTTGCTTCAAGGGCAATATCCGTTCTTGCCATATATGACATATAATCACTCCCATTGCGCATAATATATTATGAAATTCATGAAATTAATGTTATTATACCCTGAATGTATTGATATATCCTGTTAACTTATGAAAGGTGGTTCAAGATGAAAAGAAATTTTTTATGGCTTACAGTATTCCTTTTAATATCCGCTGTATTGATTAGGCGGTTTGTATTTTTATATAAGGAAATAAAGCTTTCTCCGCATCTTACTGCGGAGGTTGCAGGGGACAATATTATCGGCAAAAATATTTACCAAACTACTGTTCCCGTCAGCTTTCGTGACAGTGGAAAAAAATTAGATTTTGAATATAATGATGGTTTTTTTCTGCATCCGTCAACAAGTTATAACCATAAACTGGCGCAAGCATCAATTGGAATGGCTGTTTCTGCATTTTCTGCAAAAAGTTCTGACGAATTCTGGGGAGAAACAGGACACTTTGGAAGAGATGCAGACATTATTGAATTTTATAAATCCTGCGAATTTAAAAATATCAAAACCTATAACTACAACAAATCTCTAAACACCGCCTCTGATTCTGTTGCCTTTGCCATAGGTGAAAAGGAAATCATAAGTAATAATAAGCCTTTAAGGCTTGTTGCTCTTTCAATCCGTGGCGGAGCGTACGGAAATGAGTGGGTCAGCAATTTTAATCTTGGAAATACTGAGATACACAAAGGCTTTCTTCTTTCATCTGATGAGGTTATTAAAGCCCTTTATTCATATCTTGGAGAAAAAACAAAAGATACAAAGCTCTGGATAACAGGTTACAGCCGAGGCGGTGCGGTTGCCAATATTACCGCAGCA
>JAZRTD010000295.1:0-1347 GCA_045651845.1 Clostridia bacterium
GCTCACGCTCTCCAAGAACAAAGGTCATTGACGGTAATCTGTCAGGACCTATCTCATAATTTTCCGCTTTAACCGCATCTCCTTTTTTGCACCCGTTTAAAACCATAACAACCGCTATGCATAACATAATCAACCACGCAAGTTTCTTCAATTTTATTCCTCCCCGAAAAATTCTTTAGTAAAATATATGAAAAATATTAATATTTTAGAATATTGACATAGGGAAATGATAATGATATAATTATAAAAGACAGAATTGTCTGGAAATTATATAAAATGGGGGAATATAAAATGTCAAAATACGCAGGAACACAAACAGAAAAAAATCTTGAAATTGCTTTTGCAGGCGAATCTCAGGCAAGAAATAAATATACCTATTTTGCATCAGTTGCAAAAAAGGAAGGCTATGAACAGATTGCAGCCTTATTTTTAAAAACTGCTGATAACGAAAAGGAACACGCAAAGCTTTGGTTTAAGGAATTAAACGGACTCGCTGACACCGCTCAGAATTTGGGTGTTGCCGCTGACGGTGAAAATTACGAATGGACAGATATGTATGCAGGCTTTGCGGAAACTGCCGAAAAAGAAGGATTGCCTGAACTTGCCGCAAAATTCCGTCTTGTTGCCGCAATCGAAAAGCACCACGAAGAGCGTTACCGCGCACTTCTTAAGAATGTTGAAACTGCTCAGGTATTTGTAAAAAGTGAAGTTAAGGTTTGGGAATGCCGTAACTGCGGACACATCATTGTCGGAACAAAAGCTCCTGATATTTGCCCAGCTTGTGCACATCCTAAAAGCTATTTTGAAATACACGCTGAAAACTATTAAAAACTGTTTAAGTGAGATTTATTCCGTTTTAAAAGCGGCTTGCCAAGGCAAGCCGCTTTATTTAATATAATTTTCAATTTCTTTTGTTTTTAGATTTGTAATACTTTAATATTAAATAAGGGAGTAGTATCAATCTCCATATAAAATATATAACATTGAAAATAATTTTAATTGGCAGAATAAAATATCTAAATTTATGAATATAGTACGCCTTGCGTTCCATAATAATTACAGGTTTCCATTCTCCGCAACCTTCGCACAAATCTAAATCTTTGGATATAATATATTTTCTTTCGCTATCCTCAACCCCATTTATTTCATTCCAACACTCTAAACAAAATTCAGCCATACTATCACCCTTTTAATTTATAATATATCTATATAAATATATACTTGTTTATAGGAATTGTCAATAAGATATATATTTTCTAAAATATATTTAGAGGTGATTTTATGATAAGAATTACTCTTGATTCTGCATTAAATAAGCGTAATATATCAAGATATGAATTGGCAAAG
>JAZRTD010000296.1:0-1110 GCA_045651845.1 Clostridia bacterium
ATCACGGCTTCCCGAAAAGTTGCATTTATGAGCAATAACCCCGTCTTTAACCGCCACCGCAATATACACAAGACCAACAGGTTTATCCTTTGTTCCGCCGGTTGGACCTGCTATTCCCGTTATCCCGATTCCTATATGAGCATCAAAAGATTTTCTCACGCCCTCCGCCATTTCAAGGGCTGTGTTATAAGATACTGCACCAAACTCCTTAAGGGTTTCATTTTTTACCCCCAAAAGCCTGTGCTTTTGTTCATTAGAATAGGTAACAAAACTGCCGTCAAAACAGCTTGACGAGCCTGAAACCGCGGTTATTCCCGATGCAAACAGACCCCCCGTACAGCTCTCTGCAGAGGTTATTTTAAGATTATTTTCACAAAGAAATTTAACAAGCTCTTCCATAACTATTCTCCAACCTGAATAACTTCCTCATTATTAACCGCGTCTTCAAGCATTTTTTCAAACTGGGGAAGAAGCTTTTCCGCCTCAATAAGCTCCTCAATTGTGGGTTTTGTTTTAGGATGTTTGGGAACAAAAATTGTGCAACAATCCTCAAATGGCAGAATTGAAGTTTCATAAGTTCCGATTTCTTTAGAGATTTTTACAATTTCCTCTTTATCCATACCGATAAGAGGTCTGAATACAGGAAGAGAAACCACGCTGTTTGTGGCATTTAAACTTTCCTTTGTCTGGCTTGCCACCTGCCCTATACTCTCTCCTGTTATAAGGGCCTGTCCCCTTGTTTTTTCCGCAACCATTTCCGCAATTCTCATCATCATTCTGCGCATAATAACCGTCAAAAGAATTTTAGGGCATTTATCTATAATTTCAAGCTGAATATCCGTAAACGGTATAATATGAACTCTCATATTTCCGCAATACTCTGTCATAATTCTGGCAAGGTCAATAACCTTTTCCTTTGCTCTGTCGCTGGTATAGGGGTGGCTGTGGAAATGCACTGCCTCAAGGCGGACACCTCTTTTTGCAATCATATATCCTGCAACAGGGCTGTCTATTCCCCCTGAAAGAAGAATTGTTGCCTTTCCGTTTGTGCCGATTGGCATACCGCCTGCACCCTTGATTTTCTTCATATAAACATAGGCATCCTTGCGG
>JAZRTD010000297.1:0-6756 GCA_045651845.1 Clostridia bacterium
GTATGCATTCGCAGCGCCGAATATAACCGCAAGGATTATACCCATAATTATTGATGCTACCGTAAGCTCAGGGGTAACTTTGTCCGCAGGAACATACGGCTTAAATTCTTTTTTCTCGTTCATAATTTCTCCAATCCGCCGCTTTTGCGCGACTATATAAATATTTATAATAACTAATCACAGGTTGCATCATCATATTACCCCTTCACCTCCTGTATCCTTTAAGCATATTATAAAACGGAGGTGAAATATTATGACTACAACAAATTGCAGCTGTCAAATAAACTGCACAGCTAAAGCGGTTATTTCGAGCATAGTTATCGGCGTTCTTGCAGCAATATTCCAATATACTGCTCTTATAACAATAACCCCTGCTTTTTTATGGGTATTATTCGGTATTGCCGTCGGGTATTTAGGCATAACAGTTTTAACTTCTTCCATTTGTCCCGACATAAGGCACTGCTGCACTAACCTCTCTTCATTTTCAGCAGGGATTTTAGGAACAGTTTTAACCTCATTAATTCTCCTGGGGATAACATTTGCAGCAACAAGCGTAATAGGAGCAATTATAACAGGCTTTTTACTGTTCTTCTTCTCGCTTTTAATTACAAGCTCAGTCTGCCTTATAAAATGCAGATATAACTGCGATTAGTTTACAGAGACGATGCCTCAATTTTTGAGGCATCTCTCACGTTAAAATTCCGGATAAGCCACATCAGCATTATTCCATAAACTATTTAAGTATATCATATTTTTTTCAAATAAGCAACCTTTTTTTATTTATAATTTTTACTAAAAATAACATAAATTTATTGCAATTCATATTTTGTTATGGTATAATCAGGAAGTAGATGATTAAATCAAAATGAAAGGTGATGAATATAATGAATTTTGAATTAGTAAAAGAAAAATACGCTAAAATCGGCGTTGATGTTATGGCTGCTATTGAAACCCTTAAAAATACACCTGTTTCCCTCCATTGTTGGCAGGGGGATGATGTTACGGGATTTGACCATGACGGCCCTTTAACAGGCGGAATTCAGACAACAGGAAACTATCCGGGTAAGGCAACAACTCCTGAGCAGCTTCTCGCTGATATGGATAAAGCTATTTCCCTTATGCCGGGTAAGAAAAAGCTCAATGTTCACGCTTGTTATGCAATATTTGAAAACGGCGAATTTGCCGACAGAGACAAGCTGGAACCAAAACACTTTAAAAAATGGGTTGAATTTGCAAAAGAGAGAAATATGGGTATTGACTTTAACCCGACTTTCTTCTCCCACGATAAGGTAAAGGATGGTTTGACCCTTTCAAGCCCTGACAGCGAAACCCGTAAATTCTGGATTGAACACGGAAAAGCTTGTATCAGAATTTCTGAATATTTTGCAAAAGAAACCGGCGTTCCGTGTGTTATGAATATATGGACCGGTGACGGTTTTAAGGATATTCCGTCCGACAGATTGGGTCCGAGAATGAGATATAAAGAATCAATCGAGGCTATTTTATCTGAACCATTTGACAAAAATCTCGTTAAGCCTTGTGTTGAATCAAAGGTATTCGGCGTTGGCGTTGAAGCATTTACCGCAGGTTCTGCAGAATTTTCTCTTACATTTGCAGCAACTCACGATGGTTGTCTTCCTCTTATGGATAACGGACACTATCATCCAACAGAATATGTATCTGATAAAATCCCTGCCCTTCTTGCATTCTTCCCTGAAATTGCATTACATATAACAAGACCTATCCGTTGGGACAGTGACCATGTTGTGCTTTTCGATGATGAAACAAGAGAAATGGCAAAGGAAATCGTAAGATGCGATGCAATAAACAGAGTTTATATGGCTCTTGACTTCTTTGATGCAAGCATAAACAGAATTTCTGCCTGGGTTGTTGGTTTCAGAAGCTGGCAAAAAGCTATGCTTAATGCACTCTGTATGCCAAACGAACTTTTAAAGAAACTTCAGGATGAGAACAGAATGACTGAACTTATGGTTATGCAGGAAGAACTTAAACTTTATCCATTTAACGAGGTTTGGGAATACTACTGCAAAGAATGCGGTGTTGACGCAGGCGAAGAGTGGCTTAAGGAAGTTTTAAATTACGAAAACGAAGTTTTAAGCAAGAGATAAGCATACATAAAAACCTCCGATATGCAAGATATCGGAGGTTTTTTTACTTTAAGATGTATAAATTATACACCCCAAAAGCAGTTAACTTTTGGGGTGTAATCATTATATTTAGATTTTAAATTCTTTATAAAATTCTTCAAAATCTGTTACTATTCCGTAATCTGCAAAATTATAAATTTGCGCATCCTTGTCGGGATTTACAGCAATCACCGTATCTGCACCTTCAATGGCGCAGGTGTGTTGTGCCGCACCTGATATTCCTGCTGCAATATAAATTTTAGGACTTATGGTTTTTCCTGTCAGTCCAACTTGCATTTCATAAGGAGCAACATTTTTATCCACAAGGGCACGGGATGCACAAAGTTCTGCATCTATCTCCGAGGCAAAAGCTTTTACCAAGTCGAAACATTCATAAACTCCTCGGCCACCCGATACAACAACGTCATCAGACTTTTGTCTGCATCTGACCGTTGCCATTTGAGGATTCGTTCTACACTCAATTTTGGCAATTATATTCCCGCTTTTGGCAGGACGATACATATAAAGTTTCTCCCCGTCTGTTTCAAGATGGGTACAGTCTGCACAAAGTCCCGTCTTAAGAAGTGCCGAAACAATGGGTGCATTTCTTCTTCCCCATAAATCCGCATTCCACAAAATAACTGCTGGTTTCTTCACCTTTGCCAGTTCAGCAATTTTATATGGGTCTTTTTCACTTATAATTTCAACATTTTCCGCTATATCATAAGCTTTTTCCGCGACTGTTTCACCTATCGCCCAGACAGATTTAAATCTTGTGCAAGATGGAGAAAATTCAATTTCATTTCTCTCCTTTTTCAAAAGTTCATTAAATAAACCTTTAAATTCAGTGGCGGAAATGAACTTACACTTTCTCATTCCTGAAGAATTTTCAAATGTTTTGAGAACTTTTGTCGGTGAGCCGTTTAGTCCGCATTTTGACGTATCAGCATTCACAGATGAATTATCAATCACCTCTATTTCCCCCATTTTGGAAAAAATCGAAGGAAATCTCAAGGTATTTATTCTTTCAACAGTCAAAAGGGCGGGAAGCTTCACTTCCTCATTCCCAAGCCTTGTTTTGCATTTAACAGTATCGCCGATTTCGGTTATTTCCATTACATTCGTAATAAGGCCATACCCCAAAACCGTTGCAAGACAAGGTCCGACCTGAGCTGTATCTCCGTCTATGGTCTGTCTTCCGCAGAAAATCATATCAAAGCTTTGCTTTTTTATCCACTGTGATAAAATATACGCCGTTGCCAATGTATCAGAGCCTGCATATAATTTATCCGAAAGCATAAAAACTTTCTTAACCCCAAGACGGGTTAGAGAATGGAGTTTATCCTTTGCAGAAAGAGGACTCATTGAAACCACATAAACCGAAGACTCCGGTATTTTCAGTGCCTCCTCAAGGGCACACTCATCAAAGGGATTTATTTCCCCGTCAACCACTTTAACGCACACTAAAATATTCATTTAATATTCTCCGTTATATATTGGCTCGAGTGCTTTTTGCACAGCTTTATATTTCTTAAACAAAGCTTTATATTTCTCGTTATTCTCCCAATTCGGCTTTGTCACGGAAATAACCTCATTACACTTTTCTACCGCCTTTTCCGCACTTTCAAAAATACCTGTTGCAATTCCTGCAAGCATAGCACTTCCAAAGGAAGAATCCGCGTATTTCATTTGGATAAGCTCTATTCCAAGTGCGTCCGCAACCATCTGTCGCCAAAGAGGACTCTTTCCGCCTCCGCCGATTATCACAGCACTGTCATCATGGGGAATATTCATATTATCGAGAGTAGTTTTGCAGTCCAGCATACTCATAGAAACTCCCTCTAAAACTGCTCTTGTAAAATGTGCTTTAGTATGAGAGGCGCGAACCCCTACAAAATCGGCACAAAGGTTTGGATTTGCATAAGGAGTCAGTTCACCGTTAAGATACGGATGGAAAACAAGCCCGTCAGAGCCGATTGGAACACTTTCTGCCATCTTATCAAGCACCTCATATTCTTCACCGAAAGTATCTCTGAACCATCTGTAGGAAGCGGCACAGGATTTTGTAGCCGTTCCCGGATAGAAATGCCCATCTATAATATGAGAATAATTGATTAAATTCACATCGGGATAAGGCTTATCCGTTATTACACAAATTCGGCCTGCCGTTGCAAGCTTTAATGTCATCTGACCTTTTTTAACTGCACCTGATGCAAAAACCTCCATAACTGTATCAGTCGTTCCGCAAAGAACGGGAGTTCCGGCTTTAAGACCGGTTAATTTTTCTGCTTCAGCCGTAATTTCTCCCACAATATCCGTAGGTTTAACGATTTTCGGCATCATAGAAACGTCAATATCAAGGATCCCGCAAAGTTCACGGCTCCACTCCATTTTGTTTATATCAAACATCATAGAGCCTTCCGCCTCAATATAGTCAGTCACATAATCCCCTGTCAGCTTATGCCTTACATAGTCCTTTGCAAAAAGGATTTTTTTAACCTTTTTCCAGTTTTCGCTTTCATTGTTTTTTATCCATAAAAGCTCAGGTAGTGACCAGATCGTATCCGCTTTATGAATGACCTGTTTATCAATAATATCCGCATAATTTTCTCTAAGATACTCAACCTCTTTCGTGCTTCTTGTATCTGTCCAGTAAATTGCGGGGCGGATAACATTGAAATTTTCATCCATAATTACCGCCGTATGGGTCGCCGCATCAAGCGAAACCGCACATATTTCATCAGGTGAAATTCCGCTTTTTTTAAGAACTCCCGAAATATTTTCGCAAGTCGCACTAACCCAATCATCAGGATTTTGCTCCGCATAGCCGGGTTTTGGATACTGTGTTTTATATTCAGTTGTATTCGTTGCGCAGATTGTGCCGTCTTCCGCGAGAAGTGTTGCTTTTGAGGCACCTCCGCCAAAATCTATTCCAAGTAAATATTTCATATCTTATTTATTAAGCCACGCGTGTTCTTCGTCGGTTGTCATATAAAAGCCTCTGTCCTCGCCTGCCATTATCCAAAGATAATAGTTATCATAGCCAGGCGCTGCATGGAAAGGATGATATCCTCTTGGGATTTCAACAAAGTCCCCTGACTTAACTGTATAAGTTTCGTCAATATCCCCTTCCATTGTGTAAACCTTCTGGATACCAAAGCCCTGTGGCTCTTTAAATTCATAGTAATAGATTTCTTCCGTTTGAGCCTCTTTTGGCATATTATCATCATCGTGCTTATGAGGCGGATAACTTGCCCACTGACCGCCCTTAACAAAAGCTTCGCCGATATAGAGCATATTTGAGTCAACTCTCTCGTCTAAAATGAAGTGAGCCTCTCTTTCCCAGCCCGGTTTGCCAAGATTTTTAATAATTACATCTTCAGGATTTACAATTGCAGGCTTAAACGCCTTATCTGACGGAGATTTGCAAACAGCAATCTGAACCTCGCCAACACCTGTTACAGAAAACGGGGTGTTTGCAGGGATATAGATACAAGTTGCCGCACCGTCAAATACATCCTTTCTCTTTCCTGCATCCTTAAACTCAAAGCCATCGCCGGAAACAGTACATTTTCCGCCCAATATTACAAGAGCATATTCCTTATTTTCCTCTCTGTATGACTTTTTGTCGCCGTCAGCAAGTCTTAACATATCCATTTCAACTTTCTGACAAAAACTGTCTTCAAATTTAAATATTTCGGATTTGCCAAATTTTTTATTCCAACTTCTTTTAAACATCAATTCCACGCTCCTTTAAGAAATTTATCGTTTCATCGTATGTAGGCACAGCCTCACGGGAACCAAACTTTGTGCATTTCAGCGCTGAAACGGCACTTGAGAATATGCACGCCTTTTCATAATCCATTTTTTCATTCACGGCATAAGCAAATGCACCATGGAAAACATCTCCCGACCCGTTGGAGTCAATGGCATCTACTAAAAACGCAGAATATTTTTTCACTGTCAAGCCGTCATAAATAATTCCGCCCTCTTTACCCTGTGTTATAACCACAATTTCAGGGGAATATTTTTGGAACAACACTTTTGCCGAATCCTCCACAGTTTTCTCACCCGTGTGACCCAGGGCAAACTCTTCTGACGGAATCAAAATATCCGCATAAGGGAGAAGATTTTCAACTCCCTCATACAATCCACCTGCATCATAAAGAACCTTTGTTCCGTTTTCCCTTGCAACTTTTGCGCCTTTAATTGCAGCATCCATATCGTTGCCGTCAACCATCAGGATTTCCGCCTCGGCTATTGCCTTTGCCGAAGTTTCGTCTATCTCCGTGGGAGGAACATTTCCTCTGAAAAACACACAGGTTCTTGATGCAGTTTCCTTTGCAAGCCAGATACAGGAGCAAAAAGAATCATACCCCGGTTTTATTTTGATATATCGGGTATCAACACCATATTTCTCAAAATCATTTTTGAGAAATACTCCGCCGTTATCATCGCTTAAATTGCCAATAAATGCACACTCTGCACCAAGCTTTGATGCCGCAACAAGTCCTGTTCCAACGGGGCCTCCGCCGCTTGCTTTAACCTCGTCTGCACGCATTTTTGTATCTTCTTTAGGATAATTTCCAACAGTATAAAGCGTATCAAA
>JAZRTD010000298.1:0-1560 GCA_045651845.1 Clostridia bacterium
AGAGGGATATAAAGAAGTTATGCTCCTTGGGCAAAATGTTAATTCCTACGGCAATGATTTTAAAGACGGGACAAGCTTTGCATATCTTTTAGAAGAGGTTTGCAAGATAGGCGGAATTGAAAGAGTCAGGTTTATGACATCTCACCCGAAAGACATTTCAGATGAGCTTATTGAGGTTATGGCAAGGGAAGGAAAAATCTGCAAACAGCTCCATTTGCCCGTTCAATGCGGTTCAAGCCGTGTTTTGGAGAAAATGAACAGGAAATACACCAAAGAGCAGTATCTTGAAATTGTCAGAAAAGTTCGCAGTAAAATGCCAGATATTGTTCTTACAACGGATATAATCGTTGGTTTTCCTGGAGAAACGAATGAGGATTTTGAGGAAACTCTTGATGTTTTGAGAAAAGTCAGGTATGATACGATTTTTTCATTTATCTATTCCAAAAGAGGCGGAACACCTGCGGCGGTTATGGAGGACTGTTTGACAGATGCGGAAAAGCATAAGAATTTTGACCGTTTGCTTATGGTGCAGAATGAGATTTCAAAAGAGAAAAATGATGAATATTTAGGCAAAACGGAAAAGGTTTTGGTTGAGGGCGAAAGCAAAACCAATCCCCAGTATCTCTCAGGAAGAACAGACGGCGGAAAGATTGTGAATTTTAAAGGAAACAAAGATATGATTGGTAAAATCATAGATATTAAAATAACAAAAACACAAACCTGGTCCCTTGGCGGAGAGGTTATAAAATAGGAGGAGAATATTATGGCAAATACAATTATGGAAGCGGCAGAGGCACTTGGAAAGCTTATTGCCGAAAGCGAAGAAAGAAAGAGTGCGACAGAGGCTGCGGATGCCCTCAGAAACGATTCTGAGGCTTCTGAAATAATGGCAAGATACGGCGAAATAAGACAGGAAGAAATGGCAAAGCTTCAGGCTAAAGAGCCAAGCAAGGAAGAACTTCAAAATTTCCAGAAGCTTATGCAGGATGAGTTTAAAAAGCTTGCTGAAAATCCCGTTATTTCTGCATATATTGAGGCGAATAAAGCCTATGACGCTTTAGTTCAGAGAGTTAACGGTGTTCTGGCTTATTATATAAACGGTGAGGACCAGAGCGAGGGTTGCGGAGGAAACTGTTCCTCTTGTTCAGGCTGTCACTAATTTGGCTCAACCAAAACAGGCGGAAAGGAAGGATTAAATGGCTGAATTTACTCCTATGATGAAGCAATATTTCCAAATTAAAGAGGAATATAGCGACTGTATCTTAATGTATAGATTAGGGGATTTTTACGAGATGTTTTTCGATGATGCAAAAGAGGCGTCTCAAATCCTTGAAATTACTCTGACAGGAAGAGATTGCGGTCAGGAGGAGCGTGCCCCTATGTGCGGGGTTCCTTTCCATGCGGTTGATTCTTATATAGCAAAGCTTGTTGAAAACGGCAAAAAGGTTGCCATCTGTGAGCAGGTTGAAAACCCTGCCGAAACAAAGGGGATTGTCCGCCGTGATGTTGTGAGAGTTGTTACGCCGGGAACAATCCTTGATTCATCAGCTTTAGATGATA
>JAZRTD010000299.1:0-2668 GCA_045651845.1 Clostridia bacterium
AAAAAGATTGGCATCTATACCTCATATCTTTTATAAATTACATTATGTTGAAATTTGTGTTCATAAGAATAACCCGTATTATTGTATTAAATACGAATAGCTTAAGGCGGTGGGAAAATGTTTAAAAGACTTCAATGGAAAATGGTTGTTATGTTTGTTGCTCTTGTTTTTATAACAATGCTTATTGCAGGAATATTTATGGTGAGCAATATTATTGATGTGTATCAGGAAGCTTTTATTTCTCAACAGGAAGAGGTTGCAAACGGGGATTTTATTGTATCTGTTAGAAATGCTTTATCTTCAAAAGCGGATAAAAGTGAGAGAATCGCAAAGGCAACCAACTCTATCTCTCTTTATGCAGGCAAAATGGGACTTGGGGCAGAGAGAGATTGCTATATTCTTGACGGAAAATCAGGGAAGATTATAACCTCTTACAGCGGGGAAACACCTGTTCTTGAAAAAACACCAAATATAATTTCAGCTATGGCAGGAGAAGTAGGGAATAAATTCAGCTTTGAATCGAGCTACATGGATTATGCGAGCGGATTTTCATCGGGAAATAAGGATTATATTCTTTATGTCAAGGATAATCGTAATGCGGTTAATACCTTGGTTGAAAATATGCTTTCGATTATTATGCAGGCACTTTTAATAAGTGTTATTGCATCAGTTTTCCTGTGTTTTTTCTTTTCAAAAACCATAACAAAGCCAATAACTGTTCTTACAGAAAAAGCAGAGGATTTTGCTGAGGGGAATTTTGAGTCAAGGCTCGAAATTGCTTCACAGGACGAAATAGGAACGCTGATGGAAACCTTTAATTATATGGGCGGTGTTATGAATAGCGCTCTTTCGGAGGTTGCAGGGGAAAAGCATAAAGTTGAAGTCATTTTGGAAAATGTTAACAACGGTATTATTGCTTTTAATACAGAACAGGAAATTATCCATATTAACGGAGCTGCCAAAAAGCTTTTCGGCGGTTTGCTGACTGATGAAACAAGGTTTGATGAATTCTGGGAGAATTTCGGAGCTGAGCTTTCTATGGAGGAATTTATGTATCTTAACAAATTCCGCACAGAGGAAAGAGATATAGAATTTAACGGAAGTCACATTAAGGCATATGTTGTTCCGTTTAAGATTGAGAATGATAAAATTGCCGGCGTTGTGTCGGTTTTTGAGGATGTAACCAAGCAATTCAACCTTGAAGAATCCCGTCGCAAGTTTGTTGCGGAAGTTTCTCACGAACTTAAAACTCCTCTTACAACTATCGGGACCTATACAGAAACACTTCTTGATGGTTATCTCGACAACAGAGAAATGGCGGAAAGTCTTTTAAGAACTGTACATAATGAAACAGATAAAATGACTGCACTTGTTAAAAATTTGTTGACACTCTCAAGGTATGATGCACAAAAAGAGGAAATTCAAAAGGAAATTTTTGATTTAGGTGAGCTTGTCCGTGATATAGTCTCAACTTTCAAAGTGGAAGCAGAAAGAAAGAATTTACGTCTAATTTATAATCTAACAACAGAGAGTCCTGTGGTTTTGGGTGATAAATTCCAGATTGAGAGAGCGATAAAAAATATTATTTCAAATGCAATTAAATATACTGATGCAGGCGCAGTTCGTATATACTGCGGATTTGTATATAACGAAGCGTATGTCAAGATTGAAGATACGGGAAGGGGTATTCCGGAAAAAGACCTTCCTCATATCTTTGAGAGGTTTTATCGCGTGGATAAAGCACGTTCCCGTGAAATGGGCGGAACAGGTCTTGGTCTTGCCATAACAAAGGAAATTATAGAGAGCCATGGCGGAAGCATAAGTGCTGAAAGCGAATTGGGAGAATACACAAGATTTACAGTAAATCTGCCGTTAGCAAAATAAATGTGAAAAAATTAAAAAAAGACTTGCAAAATTTTTCAATGTATGATAAAATACTATTTGCATTGATTTGCCGGTGTGGTGGAATTGGCAGACGCGCTGGACTCAAAATCCAGTGGTAGCGATACCGTATCGGTTCGACCCCGATCACCGGCACCAAAAAAGACAGATTTCATTTGAAATCTGTCTTTTTTAATTTATTCCTCAAGTTTAAATGTTGAAGCTATATCCGAAAGCTCTGTTTTTATGCTATCGTCAACATATTTTGGATATTCCCAGGAAATGATATAAACATTCCCATTAGCCTCGTATAAATGAAACCACAATGAATCACCGTCAAACTCTGTACCGCAAAGAGGGTATCCTGTTAAATCCTCAAAAATGTAATCATTATTATCTCTTAAGAATTTATTCCTTGCTGTTATCTCATCTGTATTTTTGTATGTTGTTACTTTTATTTCCACATCGTCTCTTTTGATGTATTCCCATTTTTCCTCTAAATTTCCATCATCATAATCCTTTTCATAGCGGTAATTCTGAGCGGGAACTGTAATAGTATATCCTTCTCCGCTGTGAAAGCCGTATGCCTTTTCGTTTTCACCGCTTACTGTGGTGTAGACTTTATCATTTTTTGCATTAGGATAATATGAATTCCTTTTGTAATTTTGACATCCTGTAATCAAAACTAAAGTCAAAATCAGCATAATTAAAGCTATTTTTTTCATATTTTTTTCATCCTTTCTTTTTTTATTATCTTAATTTTTATTGTATTTTAAACTAAAAATAT
>JAZRTD010000300.1:0-1470 GCA_045651845.1 Clostridia bacterium
CCTGATATTCAGGTTTCAGTTTTGAGAAAATATATGGATTATGGAAATATGCCCGGAAAAATAATTGCAGCTTTGTACGATGAAAATGACATTGTTAAAGAAACAAAGATTCTAACATTATCAGAGTGTAATCTAACTAACCCCGATACTTTTACTCCGGTTAATTTTGACAGCGAAACAGGGGAATACATAAAGCTTATGTGGTGGGACATGGAAACCATTTCTCCTATTTCAAAAAACATAAAATATTATATATAGTAAAATTTATACAGTGCCATACAGGCACTGTATTTTTTTATAATTTTTGCATAAACTAAAACAAATTTTCAAAGGAGGGATTTATTTGAGCTATAGTAAAAAAGAATATTCTGATTATGTTGAAAGGAAATCACAGAAAAGTCCAATTATCCGCGACACAATATCAGCCTTTATTATCGGCGGTCTGCTCTGTTGCATCGGGCAGTTTTTTGCAAACTACTATAAAGATACGCTTGGACTTAATGAGGAGATTTCAAAAAGCGCAGTTTCAATCACAATGATTTTCTTAGGAGCGCTTTTCACAGGTCTTGACATATATAAAAGAATTGCAAAATATGCGGGAGCGGGCACTATTGTTCCTATAACAGGATTTGCAAACTCAATCGTTTCCCCTGCAATGGAATTCCGTCGGGAGGGGCTTATTCTCGGTCTTGCCGCAAAAATGTTTGTCATTGCAGGACCTGTTCTTGTTTACGGTATTTCAACATCAGTTTTTGTCGGCATAATCTACTATATAATCAAGCTTTTTTAGGGGGTAAATATGAATAAACGACTTGGAAAACAAACCGTAAAGCTTTTAAACCCTGTATCTGTTCTTTCTTCTGCAAACATTGTGGGCAAAAAAGAGGGCGAGGGTCCGCTTTCTCAATATTTTGATGTTATTATAGAGGATGCCGCTTGGGGGGAAAGCTCCTGGGAAAAAACAGAAAGCAAAATGCAAAACGAATCGGTTTCCCACGCAATACAAAAGGCAAACCTTACTCCCGATGATATTGACTATATTCTTGCGGGGGACTTGCTGAACCAGTGTATAAGCTCGAGCTTTGCGCTTCGTGATTTATCAATTCCTTTTTTCGGTGTATACGGAGCCTGCTCAACTATGGCGGAAACAATTTCTCTTGGTTCTATGCTTATTGACGGAGGCTTTGCAGAAAAAATTTCAGCAGTTACATCAAGCCATTTCTGCACCGCCGAAAGACAATACCGTCAGCCTCTTGAATATGGAGGACAGAGAACCCCGACTGCACAATGGACGGTTACAGGCTCAGGCTCTGTTGTTCTTTCAAAAGACGGCGAAGGACCTTATGTCACGCATATAACCACAGGAAAAATTATTGATATGGGAATAAAAGACGCAAATAATATGGGAGCAGCAATGGCACCTGCCGCCGCTGATACTCTTAAGGCCCATTTTACGGATACAGGATTTAA
>JAZRTD010000301.1:0-13008 GCA_045651845.1 Clostridia bacterium
TGCGGAAGAAGTCCATATTCTGACACTTTATCCGTCAATTGAGGCGGCAGAATATGCGGCGGAGGAAATTTATAAATATTTGCCTCAAATTAAGAACCGTCCCGAAATTTTCGGTGAACAACTGAAAATGAATGAGGAGGATGAAGTGGTTGGAATTGAAGAAAAGCTTTTGATTTCGCCAACATCTTTGTCAATTGAAGGTCTTTTTGATTTGGTTAAGACCGCAAAAGGACTTTTTATTCCTGCCCATGTTGACAGACATTCATACAGCGTTTTGACAAACCTTGGGTTTATTCCCGATAATCTTGATATAAGGAATATCGAGATGTCTAAAAAACTGGACTGCGTTGAGGATTATTTAAACAGCAGACCTGATTTGAGAGGATATAAGATATTCAGAAATTCAGATGCCCATTATCTTGAGGATATTTCTCAAAGAGACGAGGCACTGGATATAAATGATGTAAATGAGCTTTTTAAAGAGGTGATTTAATGAAAGAATTGTCACTTCATATACTTGATATAGCAAAGAATTCCGTCAAGGCGAAAGCCAGCCTAATTACTATAAATATTGATGAGGACGAAGAAAAAAATCTTCTCACTATTGAAATTATAGATAATGGCTGCGGAATGAGCGAGGACTTTTTAAAAACCGTTAAGGACCCCTTTTCAACCACAAGGACAACCAGAAAGGTTGGAATGGGAATATCCCTTTTTGAGGCTGCGGCAATCCAATGCGGCGGCGGGCTCAGGATTGAGTCAAAGCTGGGAAAAGGGACAAGGGTTGAGGCTTTATTTGAGCTTAATTCCATTGACCGTGCTCCAATCGGGGATATGGCAGGAACTATGACAACTCTTATTTCGGGCTCACCGGAAATTGATTTTGTATACAGCCACAGAATAAACGGAAAGGAATTTACACTAAAAACCGAGGAAATTAAATCGGTTTTGGGAGATGTTCCTCTGGATTTACCTGAGGTTGTAATATGGATAGACGGTTATATTAAAGAAGGTCTTGGTGAAATACAGTAAATTATGACTCCTAAGCGGGGTTTGGATATTTAAAAATTTAAGGAGGTCAAATAATGAAAAGTTTGGCAGAATTACAGGAAATTCGTAACAGAGCTTTAAACCAGGTTAACCTGCGTAAAGAGCGTGAGGAAGGAATCCGTGTTGTTGTTGGTATGGCAA
Source organism: Clostridia bacterium (assembly GCA_045651845.1). Lineage (GTDB taxonomy): Bacteria > Bacillota > Clostridia > Monoglobales > Monoglobaceae > SIG454. The sequence goes on from JAZRTD010000301.1 coordinate 1,192, forward strand.
CTTGCGGTATCGCGGCAGGTGCACGCCCTGTTTTAAATGCGTTTGTTCAGGAAGTTGAAAAGCGCAATATGGCAGATGTAACAGTTACACAAACAGGTTGTATCGGTATGTGCCGTTTAGAGCCTATCGTTGAGGTTTATGTTCCCGGTAAAGAAAAGGTAACATATATCGAAATGACAGAAGAAAAGGTTGCAAGAGTTGTTGCAGAACATCTTATCAACGGAAAAATCGTAGCTGAATATACAGTTGGTGCGAAAGAGAAATAAGAGGAGGACGAAGAAATGAATATATACAGATCTCATGTATTGATTTGTGGCGGTACAGGTTGTACCTCTTCAGGCTCAAAAAAGCTTCAGGATGAATTTGATTCCCAGCTTAAGGTAAACGGCATAGAGGAAGAAGTAAAGGTTGTTCAGACAGGTTGCTTCGGTCTTTGTGCACTCGGTCCTATTGTTGTTGTATACCCTGAAGGTGCTTTTTACAGCCGTGTTGAGGTTGAGGATGTTAAGGAAATCGTGGAAGAACATCTTTTAAAGGGCCGTATCGTTAAGAGACTTTTATACAGCGAAACAATTGAAGGGGATAACATCAAATCCCTTAACGAGACAACATTCTATGCAAAACAGCATCGTTTGGCTCTCCGTAACTGCGGTGTTATAAACCCTGAAAATATTGATGAATATATTGCTGTTGACGGTTATCAGGCACTCGCTAAAGCTCTTACAGAAATGACAAGAGAAGAAGTAATCCAGATGATTAAGGATTCAGGTCTTAGAGGCCGTGGCGGTGGTGGCTTCCCGTCTGGTATGAAGTGGGATTTCACATATAAGGCACAGGGCGACCAGAAATATGTTTGCTGTAATGCCGACGAGGGTGACCCGGGTGCATTTATGGACCGTTCAATCCTTGAGGGTGACCCACACTGTATTATCGAAGCTATGGCAATTGCAGGTTATGCGGTTGGCGCTAATCAGGGTTATGTTTACATAAGAGCAGAATACCCGATTGCAGTTGAAAGACTTCGTATTGCAATTAAGCAGGCTAAAGAATACGGTCTTTTAGGTGATGATATTTTCGGAACAGGCTTTAGCTTTGACCTTGACATTCGTTTAGGTGCCGGTGCATTCGTTTGCGGTGAAGAAACAGCGCTTCTTAACTCAATCGAAGGCCGACGCGGTGAGCCTCGTCCTCGTCCGCCGTTCCCTGCTGTTAAGGGTCTTTGGGGTAAACCAACCCTTTTAAATAACGTTGAAACTTATGCAAATGTTCCCCAGATTATCTTAAACGGTGTTGACTGGTTCACAAAGATTGGTACTGAAAAATCCAAGGGAACAAAAGTATTTGCTCTCGGCGGTAAGATTAACAACACAGGTCTTGTTGAAGTTCCAATGGGAACAACTCTCCGTGAAATTATCGAGGAAATCGGTGGCGGTATTCCAAACGGCAAGAAGTTTAAGGCGGCTCAGACAGGCGGTCCTTCAGGCGGTTGTATCCCAGATCACTTAATTGATACACCAATCGACTATGATTCTCTTATTCAGATTGGCTCAATGATGGGTAGCGGTGGTCTTATTGTTATGGACGAAGATAACTGTATGGTTGATATTGCTAAATTCTTCCTTGAATTTACAGTTGATGAATCCTGCGGTAAGTGTACTCCTTGCCGAATCGGTACAAAGAGACTTTATGAGCTTCTTGAAAAGATTACAGACGGTAAAGGAACAATGGAAGATATTGATAAGCTTGAAGAACTCTGCTATAACATTAAGACTTCTTCACTCTGTGGTCTCGGCCAGACAGCTCCAAACCCGGTTCTTAGCACACTTAAGTATTTCCGTGACGAATATATTGCTCACGTAAAGGATAAGACTTGTCCTGCAGGCGTTTGTAAGAAGCTTGTTAAGTACGAAATCGTTGCTGACAAGTGTAAGGGCTGTAGCCTCTGTGCGAGAAAGTGTCCTGTTGGCGCTATCTCAGGAGAGGTTAAGTCACCGTTTGTTATTGATCCGGATAAATGTATCAAGTGCGGCGTATGTATAGAGTCATGTAAATTCGGCGCTATCGAAAAACACTAAGGAGGGATATATCAATGGAAAATGTAAATATTAAAATTAACGGACAAAGTTTAAGCGTTCCTGCAAATTATACTATTTTGCAGGCTGCCAGAGAAGCCAATATTGATATCCCAACTCTTTGCTATTTAAAGGATATCAGCGAAACAGGTTCTTGCAGAATGTGCGTTGTTGAAATCAAGGGCGGAAGAGCTCTTCAGGCAGCGTGCGTATACCCTGTTTCAGAAGGTCTTGAGGTTTTCACAAACACACCAAAGGTTAGAGCTGCAAGAAAGTCAACTCTTGAACTTCTCCTCTCTGACCACGACAGAAAATGTTTAACCTGTGTTCGTAACCAGAACTGTGAAATTCAGACTCTTTGCGAAGATTTAGGTATAACAGATATTGCTTTCCAGGGCGAAATGAACGAATATACAATTGATGAAGTTTCTCCGTCAATCGTTAGAGATAACAACAAATGTGTTCTCTGCCGCCGTTGTGTAAGCGTATGTAAAAATATCCAGACTGTTGCGGTTATTGATGCAACAGAAAGAGGCTTTAAAACAACAATCGCTTCTCCTTTCAATAAGTCACTTGGCGAAGTTCCTTGTGTAAACTGCGGACAGTGTATCGCGGCTTGTCCTGTTGGCGCTCTTCGTGAAAAAGACGATACTGACAAGGTTTGGGCTGCCATTGCAGACGAAGAAAAGTATGTTGTTGTTCAGACAGCTCCTGCTGTTCGTGCGGCTCTCGGCGAAGAATTCGGTTATCCGATTGGAACTGCCGTTACAGGCCAGATGGCTGCTGCACTTCGCAGAATGGGCTTTGATAAGGTTTTTGACACAGATACAGGTGCAGACCTTACAATTATGGAAGAAGGAACAGAATTTATAAACAGACTTAAAAATGGCGGCAAGCTCCCGCTTATCACATCTTGCAGCCCTGGTTGGATTAAGTTCTGTGAACATAATTTCCCTGACTTCCTTGAAAATCTTTCAAGCTGTAAGTCACCTCACCAGATGTTCGGTGCAGTAATTAAATCTTACTATGCTGAAAAAATGGGTCTTGACCCTGAAAAAATTGTTGTTGTTTCAGTTATGCCTTGTGTTGCTAAAAAGTTTGAAGCAGGCAGACCTGAAATGGAAGCTAAGTACCGTGATGTTGATTATGTTATTTCAACACGCGAGCTTGCAAGAATGATTAAGCAGGCAGGCATCCTCTTTGCTGACCTTCCTGAAGAGAAGTTTGACAATCCGTTTGAAGAGGCAACAGGCGCCGGCGTTATCTTCGGTGCAACAGGCGGTGTTATGGAAGCTGCTCTTAGAACAGTTACAGAAATTTTAGAGGGCAAAACCTTTGATAAAGTTGAATATGAGGCTGTAAGAGGAACTGAAGGCATTAAAGAGGCAACACTTACTGTTGCAGGAACAGAGGTTAAGATTGCAGTTGTTTCCGGTCTTGGTAATGCAAGAAAGCTCTTAAATGACATTAGAGATGGTAAAGCAAATTACCACTTTATCGAAATTATGGCTTGCCCCGGCGGTTGCGTAACAGGCGGCGGTCAGCCAATCGTTTCTGCAAAAGTTCAGATGGAATGTGATGTTAAGGCTCTCCGCGCTTCCGCTCTTTACAGCGAAGACGAAAGAGCAACTCTCAGAAAGAGTCACGAGAATCCTGATGTTAAGCTTCTCTATTCCGAATTCTTCGGTGAACCGGGAAGCCACAAGGCTCACGAACTTCTCCATACACACTACACAGAAAGAAGCAAGTTCTAAATAAATAGAGAAGGTGAACGAATTTCGTTCACCTTTTTTATTGTCTGTTTAATTTAAGATGCTCTTTCCCTTATCAATTTCAGCAATAGCTTTTGGATATAAACGCTTTATAACGTGGTAAAAGTCGTAGCCAAGCTTATGGGATACGATTTCCCAGGTGTTGTTATTTATAAACCGCTCTATTAAAAGTGTCCTCAAAATATTATCTTTAACACTGTATATCGCTGATATTATATCAGAATTTGTTCTGGAAAGCTGAGTTATTTTATCTTGGAGAATATTTCTGTATTCTTCACAGCTCTGATTTTTGCCCGGAAGATGCATTGCTTTGTCAAGAGCATCTTTAAGAGCACATATTTCTTTATTTATAGTTTTTCCTTGTGTTAACCATTCTTTTGTATCCATTTAATCACTCCTTAAAATTTATTGTTAGCAGGGGATATGCCATAAAATTGTTCTGCGTGTTCCTTTGTGCAGAAAAGGTTGCCGTAGAAGTCGGTAAAATATTCATAGCTGTCATAAATATCCTTGTGCCGGCATAATGGGAGAGCGCACTCTCCTATATGTTTTATCTTTTTAAAATTCCATAGCGAGCCATGCCTTTCTGCATTGGTTATGTCAAAATCTTGCAATATATAATCTCCTTTGTGAATTTGTAGGTATCTTTTAAAGATACTTTGCAAGTAAAAAATATACGGGGCTATACTTTTACCCGACACATATATAGTATCATAAAAAGATACAAAAGTCAACAAATTTTTATAAAAAACTTGACAAAAGTTGAATATTAAGATACAATACATTTGTGGGAGGTGACGGATTTGAAAAAAACAATGGGAGAAATTCTAAAGGAATTGAGGCTTGAAAAGGGACTGACGCAGGAAGAAGTAGGAAAGATAATAGGTGTTCAAAAAGCCGCAATTCAAAAATATGAAAAAGGGGATGTTGAAAATATAAAGCGTAGCTCCATAGAAAAACTTGCTAAATACTATGGGGTTACAATAGGTTATATATTTGGTATGGAAAAGGAACGCAAAGACGACTTTGGAGAATACCTTAATATGCTCAAAACTCGACCTGAACTTAAAATGCTTTTTAATCTTACGAAAGATGCAACCCGGGAAGATATTGAAAAAGCTGTAAAAATTATTGAAGCTGTTCTTGGAAAGTGAGGAAAATGGAAGGTATATCAGTGCTGAACTTGGAGTTGCCTGAAAGCATTAAAGCGGTGACAGTGAATAAAAATAAAAGTAATTATTGCATAGTTTTGAATAGTTTTTATGATGAAGAAGAAAGATATGGATTTTTGAAAGAAGAATTAGATAAGATTAAAATTTCTAAAAATGATAATTAAAAGAACAGCACAGAATGAAATATAGCTTCCGCATTTTATGATTAAAAAGAAAAGGACTGTCTCCAAGCAGGGACAGTCCTTTGTTTTTACGTATAAAGCTTATATAATTTCGCATATTCGCCGTTTTTTTCGAGAAGATGGTTATGGGAGCCTTCCTCCAATATTCCCTCTTTGCCAAGAACGATAATCCTGTCAGCATTCTTTATAGTTGTAAGGCGATGGGCGATTGTGATGGTTGTTCTTCCTTGGGAAAGCTTTTCTAAGGATTGTTGAACAATATGCTCGCTTTCGTTATCTAAAGCAGAGGTTGCTTCGTCTAAAATAAGAACGGGCGGATTTTTAAGAAACAGCCTTGCAATAGAGATGCGTTGTTTTTGACCGCCTGAAAGTTTAACTCCTCGCTCGCCAACATAAGTGTCATAGCCATCTTTTAAAGTCAAAATGAAATCGTGCGCACCCGCAAGTTTTGCCGCATCAATAATTTCTTCATCGGTTGCATTTATTTTTCCGTAGGCAATATTATCTCTGACTGAACCGCTGAAAAGGTAAACATCCTGCTGAACAATTCCGATATTATTCCGAAGTGAGCTTAAGGTTAAATCCTTAATATTTTTTCCGTCTATTAAAATGTTTCCGCTGTTAATATCATAAAATCTTGGTATAAGATTACATAGCGTTGTTTTACCTCCCCCTGACGGTCCGACAATGGCAACGTTTTCGCCGACTTTTATAGAAAGCGAAAGGTTTGTCAGCACATCGTCAAGGTTATCAGAATAAGAAAAGCTGACGTTTTCAAAAGTAATTTCTCCTTTTAAATTTTCTATATGAACAGCATTAGGAAAATCCTCAATCCTGACAGGCTCGTCCATAATTTCGGAAAATCGCTCAATTCCTGTGATACCCCTTTGAAACTGTTCTGTAAATTCAACAATTCGTCTAATGGATGTGATAAGAGTCTGAATATAGAGGAGGTATGCGACTAAATCTCCGGGAGAGATATAACCCTTTTTAAGAAAGATTGAGCCTATAACAATTACGCCGATATATAAAACCCCGTCTGAAAATCTCGTGCCTGACTGAAAAAGCGCCATATATTTATATGCACCGCGTTTTGTCTCAAGAAATTTCTCATTTCCTTTTTCAAATTTTTCTTTCTCGATTTCCTCGTTTGCAAAGCTTTTAACAACGCGAATGCCTAAAAGATTATCTTCAATTTCCGCATTCAGCTCACCGATTTGCTCCCTTTGTTTCTTAAAGGCATTTTTCATCTTCTTACGGAAAATGATTGAGGAAACTGTCATAACGGGGAGAAGGAGGAATATAATCAGTGTTAATGGCACATTAACATTTATAAGGATTATAAATGAGCCTATAATTTTAATTCCCGAAATAAAAAATTCTTCGGGACAATGATGAGAAAACTCTGTGATATCAAACAGGTCATTGGTGAGCCTTGACATAATCTGACCGATTTTTGTGTTGTCGTAATATGAAAAGGGAAGTTTTTGAAGATGGTTAAAAAGGTCCCGTCTCATATCCTTTTCAAGCTTTGCACCCATAATGTGACCTTGGTTAGCCATATAATAATTGGCAATGGTATCAACAATTCTTAAGAAAAGATAAATACCGCCGATTTTGAATATGGTTGAGATTAAAAGCAGGTCTGGGGTGTTTATTGCCGTATCAGTAATATAACTCACAAGCTTAGGGAAAACAAGCTCACAAACCGTGGTAAGTGATGCACAAAGCAAATCAAGAATAATAATACCGATATAAGGTTTATAATATTTTAAAAATGTTCTAAATAGTGTCATACATGTAACCTCAAAAAAACGGCAGATTTAACTCTCTGCCGTTTAATACTATTTTATAAGATTTTTCATACTGTATAATCCAGCAGGCTGATTCTTTAAAAATTCAGCTGCAGAAACTGCACCGACAGCAAAAACTTCTTTTGATGTTGCAGTGTGTTTAATTTCAATAACCTCGTCATTTCCTGCAAAAATAACATTATGCTCACCCACAATTGTTCCGCCTCTTAAAGCGTGAATACCAATTTCCTTTTTGTCACGCTTTTTGCGAACGCTGTGTCTGTCATAGGTGTATTCGGGGGCATAATCTATTGCCCGGGAAATATTATCGGCAATAGCAAGAGCAGTTCCGCTTGGAGCATCAAGCTTCTGATTATGATGCTTTTCAATAATTTCAATATCAAAATTATCCTGCAAAACCTTTGCAGCTTTAGCAACAAGGTCCATAATAAGATTAACACCCAAAGACATATTGGCTGAAAAGAACAGCGGAATATTCTTTGACTCATATTCAATCCTTGAAACCTGGTCAACAGAAAGGCCTGTTGTGCAGATAACGGCAGGGATACCGTTTGAAACTGCAAAATCAAGGATTCCGTCAGTTAAAGCAGGATGCGAGAAATCAATTATAACATCAGGCTTTTCGGAAAGCGCAGAAAAATCCGTAATAACGGGATAAGGCGCTGATGGGTTTTCAGCAATATCATACCCTGCAATAATTTCAGCATTGGAATTTTGCATCACAACCCGTGTAACAGCCTGACCCATTTTGCCGTTAGCACCGCATAATAAAATTTTTGTCATCAGTGAAGCTCCTTAATCAGAATTTAAAACCGTAGTTCTTCATAACCTGTTTGAGGGTTGCAAGATTTTTATCTTCCATATCACAAAGAGGCATTCGACATTTTCCGACATTAAATCCTAAAACATTCATAGCTGCCTTAACAGGAATTGGGTTAACTTCTATAAAGAGGGCGTTGATAAGCTCAATCATCTTAAGATATTCTTTTCTTGAGCCTTCAATATCACCGTCTAAGAACTTCTGGCAAACCTCGTGAGTCTCTTTTGGAAGAATGTTTGCAACAACAGAGATAACACCTTTTCCGCCAAGAGCCATCATAGGAAGAATAACGTCGTCATTTCCTGAATAGAGAACAAGGTCGGTAAATGCGGCGATTTGCCCAGCTAAAGCAAGGTCGCCTGTTGCTTCCTTAACACCGATAATGTTTGGAATTTCAGCAAGCTTTTTAAATGTGTCAATAGAAATTGCACAGCCTGTTCTTCCGGGAATGTTGTATAAAATAATCGGAATTTTAACACTTTCGGCAATAGCCTTAAAGTGGAGATAAAGTCCCTTTTGAGTAGCCTTATTATAGTACGGCGTAACAACTAAAAGCCCGTCATATCCAACGGATTCAGCATAGGTTGAAAGAGCGATTGCGTGAATAGTGTCATTACTGCCTGTACCTGCAATAAGAGTAATTCTGCCCTTTGCTTTTTCGGAGGCAAACTTAAGAGCCGCCATATGTTCAGGGTCAGGCATTGTGGAGGATTCGCCTGTTGTTGCACAAACAACAAGAGCATCGGTTCCGTTTTCAATATGATATTCTATAAGTTCTGAAAATTTGTCGTAATCAACTCCATTTTCTTTAAAGGGAGTAACGAGAGCAACGGCAGAGCCGGTGAATAATGGCTTTTTCATAGTTTATACCATTCCTTTCTGCCTGCAATATAAGTTATCCGCAGGCTGGATAAGATTATATATTAGTCAAGATAACCCTTTGCCGCAAGAAGCTCTGCCATTAAAACAGCACCGCCTGCCGCACCTCTTAAGGTGTTATGTGAAAGACATACAAATTTATAGTCATACTGCTTATCTTCTCTGAGTCTTCCGATTGAAACAGCCATTCCGCCTTCAGAATCTCTGTCAAGCTTTGCCTGAGGACGGTTATCCTCCTCAAAATAGTGAAGGAACTGTTTTGGAGCAGATGGAAGTTCAAGTTCCTGAGGAACACCGGAGAACGCCGCCCAGTCAGCTTTGATTTCGTCAATGGTAGGCTTTTTGTCAAAGCTTACGAAAACTGCCGCTGTGTGTCCGTTTGAAACAGGAACACGGAGACACTGTGTTGTGATATTAGGAGTTGTTGCATCAACAATTTTGTCTCCCTCAATTTTACCCCAGATTTTAAGAGGCTCAATTTCGCTCTTTTCTTCCTCACCGCCAATGTATGGGATAAGGTTATCAACCATTTCCGGCCAAGTTTCAAAGGTTTTGCCTGCACCAGAAATTGCCTGATATGTACAAGCGAGAACATTTTTAATACCGTATTTCATAAGAGGGTGAAGCGCAGGAACATAGCTCTGGAGTGAGCAGTTTGACTTAACTGCAACAAAACCTCTTTTTGTTCCGAGACGCTTTTTCTGAGCTTCAATAATTTCAGCGTGCTCAGGATTGATTTCAGGAACAATCATAGGAACATCGTCTGTGTGTCTGTGAGCAGAGTTATTGGAGATAACAGGACATTCAGCTTTTGCATAAGCCTCCTCCAAAGCTCTGATTTCGTCCTTTTTCATATCAACGGCACAGAACACGAAATCAACCATAGAGGCAATTTTTTCAATGTCATCAGATGCGTTTAAAACAACCATTTTTTTAACATCTTCAGGGATTGGAGTTGTCATAGACCATCTTCCGCCAAGAGCCTCTTCATAAGTTTTACCTGCACTTCTTGGTGAAGCAGCAAGCAATGTAAGGTCAAACCAGGGGTGGTTTTCCATAAGAGTAATAAATCTCTGGCCAACCATACCGGTTGCACCGATAATACCAACTTTATATTTCTTCATAACTTAAATATCCTCCTTAATTTAAGTGTTTTAAAATCTTCCTTAATTATAAATATTATCACATATTATTATATGTTAATAAAGCATAAATGTCAAATATTTTTTTGGTAAAAACCACCGATTTGAATATTTGTAACATAATTTTAATATTTTATCAAAAGGATTTTGAGCATATTTTGTCGAAATTTTAAATATATGTGTAATTTTGGAGGAATTTATGAAGAAAATACTTGCTTTTTTCTTTATTTTAATAATGTGCTTTTCATCGGCCTTTGCCTGGGAAAAAGTCGAAAATATGCGGATTGGGATATACTACGGAATGAACGCAAGAGCGGAATATTCCCTCCATAATGAGGCGGGATTTGACATAGGCTATTATGAAAACCGTGAGTTTGTTCCCTTGGCGGAATGTTTGCTCGGTCAAATCAGAATTTCCTGCGGAGATGGAAGGTTTGTCAATGTTTCAAATCCCTTGACCGGAGAGCTTATCCATACGGTTGATACATCAGTTCAAGGACTGGGGATTGAACCGAAAGCGGAAGATGAAACAGAAAAAATGATGAAAATAACTGCAAAGGCATCGGGGACATACAGAGGGGGATTTGAGTTTAAAATTTTATCTTCAGGAACAATAACAGCGGTTAATGTTGTTCCCCTTGATAGCTATATATACGGCGTTATTTCCAGGGAAATGTCGCCGTCCTGGCACATTGAAGCTCTTAAAGCACAGGCGGTTTGTGCAAGAAATTTTGCTCTTGGCAAGACGGACAGGCATAAGGAATACGGCTTTGATTTATGCAATACTGTGTGCTGTCAGGCATATTCGGGAGTGGATTATGAGGCAGAGGGGTCTTATGCTCCTGTTGATGAAACATCGGGAAAGGTGCTTTTGTATGAAGATGAGCTTGTTCAGACGGTTTATTCTTCATCAATGGGCGAAACTACCGAAAATGTCAAAAATGTCTGGGGCAGTAACTTTCCATATCTTGTCAGCGTCAGCAATGAGTATGAGGATACGGAAAATATCAATAACGGAAAATGGGAAAAAACCTTGACAAAAGACCGTGCAACAGAGATAATGAACAGCAAGGGATATAACATCGGGAATGTGACGGATATAATCGCAAAGGAATACAGCGACGCAGGCAGGGTTACATTGCTTGAGGTCAAAGGAACAAAAGGAAGCGAAACCTTTAAAAGAGAACAGTGCAGAACTATATTTTCCGAGGCAACACTAAGCCAAAAATATACCATTTCAGGCGGAGGAAAAACCGAATATCCGGAAGTTTATGTGCTTGGTTCAAAGGGGACAAAGAAAATATCCCTTGGGAATATGAATGTCCTCGGCGCAGGAACGGTTACGGTTATATCGGCAACTGACGGAAAAACAGTTATGGAGTATAAAGGGACAAAGGCGGGAGAGAACTTTGTCTTTAAAGGTGAAGGCTGGGGCCACGGCGTTGGAATGAGCCAGTACGGAGCAAAAGGAATGGCAGAAGCCGGCTTTACCTATGAGGATATTTTAACCCACTATTATCAAGGCACACACCTTGAGGACTTTTAAAGAGGAAAATTATGAACACAAAAGATTTTTATTATGACTTACCCGAGGAGCTTATCGCACAAAAGCCCCTTGAAAACAGAACCCAGTCAAGACTTATGGTGCTTTCAAAGGAAACGGGAGAAATTACCCATAAACATTTTTATAATGTGATTGATTATTTAAATGAGGGCGATTGCCTTGTTATGAATAATACGAGAGTTATCCCTGCAAGACTTTACGGACAGAAAGAAGGAACAGGCGGAAAGATTGAATTTCTGCTCCTTAAAAGGATTGATATAAACACCTGGGAAGTTATATTAAAACCGGGCAGAAAAGCAAAGGTCGGAAGCCGTTTTGAGTTTGGCGGAGGACTTTTAAAAGCGGAGATTTTAGAGGTTATAGAGGACGGAAACAGAATTGTTCGTTTTGAATATGAGGG
>JAZRTD010000302.1:0-8628 GCA_045651845.1 Clostridia bacterium
AAGCGAGGAAATGAAAGTCAGCGCTGATATAGTCGAGAAGAACGGAATAAAATTTGCTCTTTTTAATTACACATACAGCACTAACGGAATTCCTGTTCCACAGAATAAAGAATATATGGTAAATATGCTTGATGAACAAAATATTGAAGAAGATATAAAATCCGCTGATGAGATAGTGGATTTTGTTGTGGTGTTCCCTCATTGGGGTAATGAATACCAGATGTCGGCGTCAGAGTATCAAAAAGAGCTTGCCCTTAAAATGTGTGAGTGGGGTGCTGATGCAATTATTGGGTCCCATCCTCATGTTATCCAGCCTTGCGAGTGGATAAAGAGCAACAACGGAAATGAATGCATAGTGTATTATTCTTTGGGGAACTTTGTTTCAAGACAAAAAGAAACGAAAAATCTTCTTGGCGGGATGGCAAAGCTTGAATTTTGCAAAACAGGCGATAAAAAAAGTATAAAAGCTAAGTTTACCCCTATTGTAACTCAATATGATTATAATTCAAGAAATTTTGCGGTATATAAGCTTTCAGAGTATACAGATGCACTGGCCATGGAACACGGCATAAATTTATATGACGGAGTGCTTACAAAGGCGAAATTTGAAGGAATTTATAATTCTGTTTTTGAAACTTTGCCAAACGGTATAGAAATGGAATATTAAGGAGAAATTTAATGAAGAAGTTTTTAAAACCTAATCTCTATGAGCTTTCTATATTCGATATAGATTTGGATAAGCTTAAGGAAAAAGGAATAAAAGGCTTTATTTTTGATGTGGACAATACCATTGTTCCTTATGACACCCCTGTTCCTGATGAAAAAATCAAGAATTGGTTTAAAAAGATTGCTGAAATGGGATTTTTGTCATACATAGCGTCAAATAATAGTAAGGGGAGAGTTGAGCATTTTGCAAAAGAGCTTAATATTGGATTTATGCCAAAGGCTAATAAACCCCTTACTAAAAATCTTAAGCAAATAAGCAAAAATATGGGGATTTCACCCTCTGAAACGGCTATGGTCGGCGACCAGCTTTTTACGGATATGCTTGGCGGAAATATGGCGGGAATGTTCACAATTTTAATTGAACAGATTTCGCCTGTTGAGGGGAAATTCATTAAGTTTAAGAGAATATTTGAAAAGCTTATCCTCCCTAAAAGGAGAAGAGTGAGAGGGATAATATGTTAGCGAAATTCGGACCGGGTGGGAACTGTGAAAAGTTTTATGATGAGGGTAATAAATCTTCGTTGCAAATCCCTGCTTGGCTTAAAGGTAAAGGTCTTTCGGCATACGAATACGAATGCGGAAAGGGTATAAAAATCTCTGCAGATTCCGCAAGAATTTTAGGGGAAAAGGCACAGGAAGAGGGAATTGCTTTATCTGTCCACGCCCCGTATTTCATAAGCCTTTCAAGTACGGAAACGGAAAAGCGGGAAAAAAGCATAAAATATATTTTAGATACCCTTGCCGTTGCTGGTGCTATGGGGGCAAAAAGAATTGTTGTGCACAGCGGTTCCTGTTCAAAAATAACAAGAAAAGCTGCACTTGAGCTGGCTGTTGATACGGTTTCAAAGGCGGTTAAAGTAGCCGATGAGGCTGGACTTGGACATATAAATATATGTCCTGAAACAATGGGAAAGGTTAAACAGCTCGGAACAATTGAAGAAGTCTGTGCCCTATGCCAAATTGATGAAAGGCTCATTCCCACAGTTGACTTTGGGCATATAAACTCTATGACTCTGGGCGGACTCAAAAATACGGAGGATTTCGAGCGCATTTTCGATGTTATAAAAAATAAGCTGGGCTGTGATAGGGAGAAGAATTTTCATATCCATTACAGCCGTATTGAATTTACAAATGCAGGGGAAAAGAAACATCGCACATACAGCGAAACGGAATATGGTCCTGAATTTGAACCAATTGCGGAAATTATTGCAAAGCGTAATCTTTGTCCAACGGTTATCTGTGAGTCAAGAGGAACTCAAACGGAGGACTCTGTTCTCCTAATGAAATCCTATATGGAAAAGAGGGAGATTTATGTATAAAAAGCTGGATAATTTCTTTAGCGAATTTGACGGTGTTTTATTAACTTCTCCTCATAATATGCGGTATTTTTCAGGCTTTTCCGGGGGAGAGGGAGCAGTTTTAATTCAAAAAAGTTCGAGAACTCTCTTTACGGATTCGAGATATATCGAACAGGCTCAAAATGAGGTAAAAGATTTTGAGGTTGTTCTGTGGAAAGGCTTCACGGATTTATGCAGTTTTATAGACGGGCAAATGCTTAAAAAAATTGCTTTTGAGGACGGCTTTTTGACGGTGGATTTATACAATCGTCTTAAGGAAAGGACTAAAACTGATTATATTGGCAAGAGTAATGAAATTGAGAAAAGGAGAATGATTAAAACCGCATATGAGATTGAGAAAATCAGACAGGCGGAGGAGATTGGAGATAAAGCATTTTCGCATATTTTGGGATATATAAAAGAGGGAGTTTCGGAGAGAGATATTTCCGCAGAACTTGAATATTTTATGAAAAAGCAAGGGGCGGAAAAGACATCTTTTGATACTATTGTCATAAGCGGAAAAAAGACAAGTATGCCCCACGGAACACCCGATGATAAAAAAATTGAAAAGGGCGATTTTATAACCCTTGATTTTGGGTGCGTATTTGACGGATATTGTTCCGATATGACGAGAACGGTTGTGCTTGGCAAGGCGACGGATAAACAAAAAGAGATTTATGATATTGTATATGAGGCACAGATGGCAGGACTTGAGGCTATAAAAAGCGGAGAGAGTTGCAAAAATGCCGACAAATCTGCAAGAGATATAATAGAAAAAGCAGGATATGGGCAGTATTTCGGTCATTCTTTGGGACACGGCGTAGGCCTTATGATTCACGAGCTTCCCAATCTTTCACCGAAATCAGATATAATTCTTGAAGATAATATGGTTGTGAGCTGTGAACCGGGAATATATATTCCTGATTTCGGCGGAGTCAGAATTGAGGATTTGGTCGTTGTTTCAGGTGAAAAGTGTACTGTTTTGAGTAAATCTCAAAAGAAATTGACAGAAATTTAAGTAATAATAAAAAAATGTCTTGCAATTTGGTTAATTTTAGTATAAAATAGAAAAGAAGATTATAAATGAAAACATAAGGAGGTATCCCCAATGATTTCTGCGGGTGATTTCAGAAACGGAATAACATTTGAATTTGAAGGAAATGTTTATCAGGTTGTTGAGTTTCAGCATGTTAAACCTGGTAAAGGTGCTGCATTTGTAAGAACAAAGATGAAGAATGTTATTACAGGCGGTGTTGTTGAAAGAAGCTTTAACCCAACTGAAAAGGTTGCTAAGGCTCATATAGAAAGAAAGGATATGGAGTATCTGTACGAAGACGGCGAACTGTATTACTTTATGGATCAGGAAACCTATGAACAGACACCTCTTAGCGCTGACCAGCTTGGCGATGCACTTAAGTTTGTTAAGGAAAATATGGTTGTAACCATCCTTTCTCATAAAGGAAGCGTGTTCAGTGTTGAACCGCCGAACTTTGTTGAACTTGAAGTTATTGAAACAGAACCGGGCATAAAGGGCAATACTGCGTCAAACGTAACAAAGCCTGCTAAGGTTGAAACAGGTGCTATTATCACAGTTCCTATGTTTATCAACGAAGGCGATATAATTAAGATTGACACAAGAAATGCTGAATATATGTCAAGAGTTTAATTTTTGGAGGTTTCTATGTCAGATTTAACTAGCAGAGCTGCATACCTTAAGGGTCTTGCAGATGGAATGAAGCTTGATAAGAAGTCAAATGAAGGCAAGCTTTTAAATGAAATCATTGCATTGCTTGGTGATATAACCGAAGAAATGGAAATGATTGATGACGAGCAGGGATTTATCGCAGACAAGCTTGACGATATTGATGAATCTATTGATATTTTGTGCGAAGAAGTCTTTGAAGATGAGCTTTATGAGTATGACGAAGATGATTTTGATGAAGAAGACGAATTTGCTATAAAATGCGAAAAATGCGGTAAGGATGTTTTCTTATCCTATGAAGATCTTGAGTTTGATGATCTTGCTTGCCCGTATTGCGGAGAGCCAATCGAAATTGAATTTGAATGCGATGGAGATTGCGAATGCTGTGAATAGTATTTTAAAGCGGTTGCTAAATGCAACCGCTTTTTTTGTAAAAAATGTAAGGTGAAACAAAAATTACAATGTTTAAACTTATGCCAATGAGACAAACTAAACTTGAAAACAAAACATAAAAAAATTCAAATATTTTTTGATGTTTTGGAAAAATAAGGGAGGTGAGTCAGAAATGGCAAACAGAAGTAATAACAGCGTGGTAGTTCCACAGGCAAGAGCAGCTATGGATAAGTTTAAGATGGAAGCTGCAAATGAAGTTGGTGTACAGCTTAAAGAAGGTTACAACGGTGACCTTACTTCAAGACAGGCAGGCTCAATCGGCGGTCAGATGGTAAAGAAAATGATCCAGAAGGCTGAACAGGATATGGCAAACGGCCAGAGCATGTAAGCATATATAAAAGCGGGGATTATAAATCCCCGCTTTTGTCTGTATTGATAAAATAAATAGTTTAATTATACAATAAAGAGCATCTTTTTTAAAAGATGCTCTTTATAATATTTAAAAATAATTATGCAAGACCCATTACCTTAAGAACGATATAAGCTACAAAGAGGGCAACGGAGATCCACATTACACCGCTGATTTCTTTAACCTTACCGATTAAAATCTTAAGGATAACCCAAGCAAGCATACCGAACATAATACCGTTCGCTATTGAATATGTGAGCGGCATCATAACGATTGCAAGGAATGCACCGATTGTATCAGCAACATCTGTGTTAAAGTCAACCTTTTTAACTGATGTAAGCATCAAAAGACCAACATAGAGCATAGCAGGTGTTGTTGCAAAAGATGGTATTGCTGTAAACACAGGAGCTAAAACAAGTGATAAAATAAAGAGAATTGCAGTTACAACTGATGCAAGACCTGTCTTACCGCCTGCAGCAACACCAGCGCTGGATTCAACATAACTTGTAACAGTTGAAGTACCAAGACAAGCACCAACAACTGTTCCGACAGCGTCAGCCATTAAAGCACCGCCTGCCTTTGGAAGCTTACCTTCCTCATCAAGAAGTTCGCCTTTTTCGGCAACACCGATAAGTGTTCCAACAGTATCAAATATATCTGTATAAAGGAATGTAAATACAACAAGGATAAATGGTGCGATGTTCTTCGCAATAAATCCAAAGTCAAAGTCGAAGAAGAGAGGCATTGCAAATGCGCTTCCTGAGAATGATGGGAATACAGAGAATGCACCAGCATCAGGATTAACAACATACCAGCCTATTGCTTCTGCAATCATACCTAAAATCCAGGTTGCAATAATACCCAAAAGAATTCCGCCAGGAATCTTATAATGCTGGAATACACCAATGATTAAAAGACCGATAAGACCGAGGGCAACGGGAACAGAAGAAAGGTCACCAAGAGCAACAGTTGTTGCATCGTCTTTTACAACTATGCCTGCATTAATAAGAGCAATAATTGTTATGAAAAGACCAATTCCCGCGGTTATACCAAATTTAAGATTGTTTGGTATTTTGTTAACCAATGCTTCGCGGAACTTAAAAATGGAAAGAATCATAAATATAATACCTTCTATTAAGATAGCTGTGAGAGCAACCTGATAGGAATATCCCATAGCACCGCAAACTGTAAATGCAAAGAACGCATTAAGACCCATACCTGAAGCTAAAGCAACAGGATAGTTAGCAAAGAACGCCATACAAAGCGTTGCAATTGCAGCAGAAATTGCTGTTGCAGAGAAAGCAGCGCCCCAAGGAATGCCGGCTGCAGAGAGATAATTTGGGTTTACAACTAAAATGTAAGCCATTGCAAGGAATGTTGTTATTCCGGCAATAATCTCTGTGCGAACATTACTTCCGCGTTCTTTGATTTTGAATAGTTTTTCCAATTTTTCCATTTGAAACATCTCCTTTTCAAAGATTATGTTTTTATTATACAATATATAATTTCAAATTTCAAGAGAAATTATTAATTTTCGACAAAAAATGTAATAGATTTTAAATATTTTGTATTTTAAGTTCCAGAGAAATATCTTTTCTTATATATAAATAGTACAGAGAATGCATAAGAATAACGACAATCCAGGAAACAGGCCAACACATAAACAGAACAGAGATTGACCTATTTAGAGGCAAAATGAAGAAAATCCATAAAAGTCTTAATCCGCAAGCGCCAACAAGAGAGTTTAAGGCAGGGACAACTGTTCGTCCCATTCCTCTTAATACCCCTGCAAGAACATCCATAATTCCGCAAAGAAAATATGGGGTACAGGTCCAGTATAAACGGGTTATTCCGAATTTAATTGCTTCTTCCGAGTCGGTTATATAAATTCCCAAAAGCGATTTTGAAAAAATCGCGGACATTACACCAAGAAAAGCGCCGACAATAGCAACACAGATTAAAGCAACACCAATAGATTTTTTCATTCGTTTTTCATTTTTTGCCCCGTAGTTCTGACCTACAGCTGTTAATGTAGCGTGATGAAAAGAATTCATAGCGGTATAAACAAAGCCTTCAATGTTTGCTGCTGCGGCACATCCGGCAATTGCGGCAGTTCCAAAGGAGTTGACTGCGGACTGAATGACTGAATTGGCAAGGCTGAAAACTGATGACTGAAGGCCTGCAGGAACACCGATGGTAAGACACTCTTTTAATTCCTTCTTATATATTTTAAGCTTACGCATAGATAGCTTATATGGGCCGTCTGCCCGTCTTAAAACCAGAATAACAGCTATTGCAGATAAATAACTTGCAACAGATGTTGCAATGGCAACTCCTGCGACGCCCATTTTAAACTTTATAACAAAAATAAGATTTAAAACAATATTGACAATTCCTGTCAATAAAAGAATATAAAGAGGTCTTTTGGTGTCTCCCACTGCACGAAGTATTGCTGCACCAAAATTATATACCAGAGTTGCGGGAATGCCCAAAAAATAAATTTGCATATAAAGAACGGCACCATCTAAAACCTTTCCTTTGGGGGTTCCCAAAAGCTTAAGAAGGGGTGAGGAAAAAATGATGCCCACAAGCATAGCGAAAATACCCACATAAAAGCTTAAAAGTATGGAGGAGTGAACAGCTCTATGTATTCCGTCATAATGTCCTGCACCAAAACGCCTTGCAACAAGGACGCTTGCTCCAACAGAAAGACCAATACAGGTGTTTACGATAAGAGCGCTGATTGAACCAGTTGCACCAACGGATGCCATTGCGGCACTTCCTGCAAATTGACCTACAATAATAATATCTGCTGCATTATAAAAGACCTGTAAGAGGTTGCTTAATATCAATGGAAGGGCAAACAAAACAATGCTTTTAAAAATTGAACCCTCAAGCATATTGACTTCATACTTTTGCTTGTTCATAAGTAATCCCTCCAAATCTTGCAACACATTATGATAAGTTATATATTAAATTATATACCCCTATAATTTTAAAGTCAAGGTTATATTAGAAAAAAATAAGACAAATTTACAGATCGAGATGTATTTATAGACAAAATAAAAAGAACCAAATATTAAGGTTCTTTTTAGTGTTAACTGAATTTATGAATACAGAGTGTTCGTATCTTATCTCATAAGTGAGGGATCGCTGATTGATAAAAGCCGAGCAACATAGCTTTCGGGAGAATGGGCCTTTAAAAAGGTGATGCCGTCATCTGTTGAACCTGATAAAACCGAGGCAATAATTGAAAGATTGTCTATTCCGATTTCATTAACAATAACATTATAAGGATTTTTGCCATGGGCAAGACAAATTGCCCCAAAAACAATAATTTTTTCCCCTGCCTTACCTAAAATATTTTCTGCATTTTTCAAAAAAGAATGATTTTTTGCCTTCTCAAGAAGGCTTTGTTTGTTAGAATATTTGTTTGTAAAGCCTTCATAAGCGGATGCCCATTTCCAGCCACCCTTTTCAGTTTTTATTTTTGTGTTGACACACTCTATAAAATCCATAAATATATCGTCATATTTATCTGTATAGCTTATTCGGCTTGCAAGAGATGAGCATATCTCATCAATGAAAGTAGATATTTTTTGATTTTGATTTGATTTTTCAATTTTAAGCAGGTTGAAATCACCGTTTTTACTTATACTTTTGTATAACTCATCTGTTTTTTGTGACAAAGAGGAAGCTGTTGATGCGTCAAGCTCACGCAAAGTCGGGAAATATACATCTTTTCCGTACCGTCGGTAACCCCATTTTGAGGGGGCAATAAAAGGAATGAGGTCGTTTTCGCTTACTATGTTAAAAATGTTTTCGTATTTGTCGGCACCTTTGGATAAAGTTCCCCGCGGAGAGGCAAAAGTATAGGCAAAAATATTTTCGACCTCAATCTTTTTATCGTCGGTTACTCTTGCTGCGGTAATATTGGCAACCGCACCGCCTCGGCTGTAACCTGTTATCCAGAGCTTTGTATCTTTTGTTTTTTCTCCAAGATATGAATAAAGGGCTTTAATAACCTCATCAGATGAAAGAAGAAAGCCTTTGTGTATCTC
>JAZRTD010000303.1:0-16250 GCA_045651845.1 Clostridia bacterium
AACCGTATCAAGCCCTGCCGTAACAGCGTCGGGGATATTGTTGTTTCTTTTTAAGATTACAGTAAGAGGTCCCGGCCAGAAAGCATCAATAAGAATTTTCGCTTTTTCGGGAACTTCTTCTGCAATATTATCAAGCTGGGAAAGCTCTGCTATGTGCACAATCAAAGGATTGTCCGACGGTCTACCCTTTGCCTCAAATATGGATTTTACAGCATCGGGAGAGAGGGCATTTGCACCAAGCCCGTAAACCGTTTCCGTGGGGAATATAACACGCTTTCCGTTCTTTAAAAGCTCTGCCGCTTTTTTTAAATCAGCGGCTGAGGTTGAGAATAATTTCGTTTCCATAAATTAATCTTCCTGTTGCATCTTGAGTTTTTCACTCTGGTCAGTTGTGATAAGTGCATCAATAAGTTCGTTTAAATCACCGTTCATAATGGCGTCAAGGCGGTGAAGAGTAAGCCCGATTCTGTGGTCGGTAACTCGGCCTTGAGGATAGTTATATGTTCTGATTCTCTCACTTCTGTCGCCTGTTCCAACCTGACTCTTTCGGTCAGCGGCAATCGCCTTTTGTTGTTTTTCAAGCTCAGCCTCATAAAGTCTGGAGCGGAGAACCTTTAGCGCTTTATCCTTGTTCTTGTGCTGAGAACGCTCGTCCTGACACTCAACAATAACCCCTGTTGGGATATGAGTGATACGGATAGCAGACTCAGTTTTGTTAATATGCTGTCCGCCTGCACCGCTTGCACGGAATGTATCAATCTGAAGGTCGGCTGGGTTAATTTCAAAGTCAACCTCTTCAGCCTCGGGAAGAACCGCAACGGTTGCCGTTGAGGTCTGAATTCTGCCTTGGGATTCGGTTTCGGGAACACGCTGAACTCTGTGGACACCGCTTTCAAACTTAAGACGGCTATACGCTCCCTGTCCCTCTACCATAAATGAGATTTCCTTAAAACCGCCAATGCCGATTTCGTTCATATTCATAACTTCAACCTTCCAGCGGTTGGATTCTGCAAACATAGTATACATACGGTATAAATCACCTGCAAAAAGCGCCGCCTCATCTCCGCCTGCACCGCCTCTGATTTCGATGATAACATTCTTATCATCGTTGGGGTCCTTGGGGAGAAGAAGAACTTTAAGCTCCTCTTCAATGCGGGCGATATTTTCTTTTGCAGTTTTGATTTCATCCTGAAGCATTTCCTTAAAATCCTTGTCGGTTTCAGGGTCATTCATCATTTCAAGGGAGTCATCAATAGTTGCCTTGTTAGCTTTATATTCCTTGTATTTTTCAACAATAGGAGTCATATCGGAATGCTCCTTGCAAAGCTTTTGCCAATTGGACATATCAGCCATGACGCTTGGGTCGCTGATTTTTTTGGCAAGCTCTTCGTGTTGCTTCTCAATAAAAGATAATTTATCAAACATAACTTTCCGCCTTTCTTTTAGCTGTTTTGGTTTAATTCGCCCCTGGAAAGAGCGGTTAAATATGCGTTTATAAATCCGTCAAGGTCGCCGTCCATAACAGAGCCTGTGTTACCTGTCTCAAAGCTGGTTCTGTGGTCCTTGACCATGCTGTACGGGTGGAAAACATAAGAACGAATTTGACTTCCCCAGCCAATTTCCTTTTGAACACCCTTCAAATCCTCAATCTTTTCCTTTTGTTCACGCTCTGCAATTTCAACAAGCTTAGATTTCAGCATTTTCATAGCTGTTGCACGGTTTTTGTGCTGAGAACGCTCGTTCTGGCAAGCGACGATAACACCCGTCGGGATATGAGTAATACGGATTGCCGACTCTGTTTTGTTAACGTGCTGACCGCCAGCGCCGCTTGCACGGTAAGTATCAACCTTTAAATCCTCGTCACGGATATCAATTTCTATATCGTCGTCAATTTCAGGCATAACATCAAGAGAAGCGAAAGAAGTATGGCGTCTTCCTGACGAATCGAAAGGGGAAATGCGGACAAGGCGGTGAACACCTTTTTCGCATTTGGCGTAGCCGTAGGCGTTTAGCCCGTCAATCTGGAAAGTAACGCTCTTTATTCCCGCTTCATCACCCTCTAAAAGGTCAAGCGTTGTGATCTTAAAGCCACGGCGCTCTGCCCACATAGTATACATTCTGAAAAGCATTTCGCACCAGTCCTGTGCCTCTGTTCCGCCTGCGCCGCTGTGAAGAGTGAGAATTGCATTATTTTTGTCATATCTTCCCGTGAAAAGGGTTTCGAGAGTCATTTCCTCGAAGTCTTTTGAAAGAGTTTTATAACCCTCCTTAATTTCAGGGAGAACACTTTCGTCATTCTCTTCAACCGCAAGCTCAATCAAGGTAAGCAAATCGTCGCGGGTGCTTAATAAAGTATTAAATCTTTCAACTTTATTTTTAAGCCCTTTGATTTTTTGCAAGACTTTGCCTGCTTTTTCCATATCGGAATAAAAATCGGCATCTGCCGTGGATTTCTCCAAAACATCGACTTCCTGTAAAGTTTTTTCGATGTTAAAGTGAATCCCTCAAATCTGTAATAGCCTTTTCCATACCGGAAAGCTTTAATCTGTATTCATCGAATTCTATCACATACTCACATCCTTATATCATATTTTCGGGATATTCTAAACCTATTCTTCTTTGCCGAGGCAACAGTTTTTATATTTCTTACCGCTTCCGCAAGGGCAAGGGTCATTTCTTCCGATTTTGTCCTTTTTAACAACAGGTTTCTTGGCTACTGTTCCGTCTCCGCCAAGATTTTCAGCAACAGGCTTTGCAACCTCTTTTCGCTCAATTCTTGTTTGCGGAACAATGTGGAACAAGTGACGAACGGTTTCCTCTTTGATTGCGGAAATCATCTCGTCAAACATATCCATTGCCTCAAATTTATATTCAACAACCGGGTCACGCTGTGCGTAGGCACGAAGGTTAATTCCCTGACGGAGCTGTTCCATACTGTCTATATGGTCCATCCATTTTGAGTCAACAACCCGAAGAAGAATAACCTTTTCAACTTCGCGGATTTCCTCGCCAAACAGTTCCTCTTTTTCTGCATATTTTTTCTCAATAACAGGCATTAGAAGTTCAGCCAAACTGTCTGCTGTCATTCGGTCAAGAACAATATTGTCAAAAGTGAGGTCATCCTCATTAAATTCTCCAAACACATTTGAAAGTGCCTCACGGAGAGCGTCCCAATCCCAATCATAGGCATTATCCACCGCAGCAGAATAACGGAGAATTGTATCAAGAAGAACAGAAGAAATCATTTTCTTGATACTTGCCCTGATATCCATATCGTCTAAAACTTCATTACGCTGGGTATAAATCATTTCTCTCTGCTGATTATTAACATCGTCATACTGAAGAACGTGCTTTCTTATATTAAAGTTCTTGCCCTCAACACGGGACTGTGCAGTTTCGATTGCATTTGTAACCATCTTGCTCTCCAGCGCCTCGTCCTCTTTAAAGCCAATGACTGACATCATTCTTTCAATTTTATCGGAGGCGAAAAGCCTCATGAGGTCATCTTCAAGAGAGAGATAAAATCTTGATTTACCAATATCCCCCTGACGTCCGCTTCTGCCTCGAAGCTGATTGTCAATGCGTCGGCTTTCGTGGCGTTCTGTTCCCATAATATAAAGACCGCCTGCCTCTAAGACCTCTTTTTGGATTGGAGCGATTTGCTGTTTATATTTTTCGTTAAGCTCTTTAAAGATTTTTCTTGCCTCAATTATTTCCTCATTGTCGGTTTCGCCAAAGGAAGTTGCCTCACGGATAAGGTCTTCTGAATATCCAAGTCGCTCCATCTCGCTCTTTGCCATAAACTCAGCGTTACCGCCAAGAACGATGTCTGTTCCTCGGCCCGCCATATTTGTTGCAATGGTAACAGCACCAAGCTGACCTGCCTGAGCAACAATTTCAGCCTCTTTTTCGTGGTGCTTTGCATTGAGGACATTATGCTTAATTCCTCTCTTGCGAAGAAGAGCGGAAAGCTGTTCGGACTTTTCGATGGAAATTGTACCGATTAAGACAGGCTGACCTTTTTCGTGAGCCTTAAGAGTTTCCTCAACAACGGCGTTGAATTTTGCATTTTCACTCATATAGATAAGGTCAGGCAAGTCCTCACGCATAAGAGGCTTATTTGTTGGTATAACAACAACATCAAGCTTATAAATTTCCTGAAATTCGTCTTCTTCGGTCTGGGCTGTTCCCGTCATACCTGAAAGCTTATTGTAAAGGCGGAAGAAGTTCTGGAATGTTATAGTCGCAAGAGTTTTGCTCTCGTTTTCAACTTTAACGCCTTCCTTTGCCTCAATTGCCTGATGGAGTCCGTCGCTGTATCTTCTTCCAAGCATCATTCTGCCTGTAAATTCGTCAACTATAATAACCTGACCGTCTTTAACCACATAGTTTATGTCACGAATCATTGTGCCGTGGGCTTTGATTGCCTGATTGATATGGTGGGAAATGGTCATATTAGAAGGGTCGGTAAGGTTTTCAAGATTAAACGCCTGTTCAGCCTTTTTAACGCCTAAGGGAGTTAAGGTTGCGGTTCTTGCTTTTTCGTCAACAACATAATCATAATCATTATATAAGGTTTCAAATTCCTGTTTTGAGTCAGTTTCAACAACCTTTTTACATCTTAAACTTCTTGCGAACATATCTGCCTGCTGATAAAGCGCAGTTGATTTATCCCCCACACCTGAAATAATAAGGGGAGTTCTCGCCTCGTCGATTAAGATACTGTCAACCTCGTCAACGATTGCGTAAGCGTGGCCTCTTTGAACACGGCGCTCTTTATAGATAACCATATTATCACGGAGATAGTCAAATCCCATTTCATTGTTTGTTCCGTAGGTAATGTCTGCGGCATAAGCCTCACGGCGTTCTGCATTGTCTTTTTCGTGAATGATAAGACCCACAGAAAGACCTAAAAAGTTATAGAGTTTACCCATCCATTCGCTGTCACGCTTTGCAAGATAATCGTTAACCGTGACAATATGCACGCCTTTTCCTGTGAGGGCGTTAAGGTAAGCAGGAAGAGTCGCAACAAGAGTTTTACCTTCACCTGTTTTCATTTCTGCAATTCTGCCCTGATGAAGAACAATTCCGCCGATAATCTGAACGGGGAAATGCTTCATTCCGAGAACACGCCAGGACGCCTCACGGACAACCGCAAATGCCTCGGGGAGAATATCATCAAGGGTTTCGCCACTTTTAAGACGCTCTTTGAATTTAGGAGTCATTGCCTTAAGCTCATTATCGGAAAGTGATTGCACAGTTTCGTCAAGAGCTAAAACCTGCTCCATAATTGGTGTAATTCTTTTAAGTTCACGGTCGCTGTAAGTACCGATAAATTTTTCTATAAAACTTTTTATACTCATAACTATCCTCCTGAAAATGCGCATAAAAACCTAATTATATCTATTATACCATAAAGAGGGCGGAGATACAAGAGATATTTGCAAAAATTAGGAACAAAAAAGACCGAAAACTCGGTCTTTTTTCGGGTCAACTTTAGCAGACGTCTAAAAGCACAGGTATATTTTGTGAAATCGTTTTCGTCGGCGTACAGAGGTACTCCAGAGAACGATTTCGCAAAAAGCAATCAACGGCAAGGTGAACTCGATGTTTCCCTTGCCGTTTTCAAAACAAATATTACGCGGGAGAAGAAATTTTTCTCCCTGTTAAATAAACTTTTAATCCTTTTTGATTGCGGTAGACCAAGCTTTTTGGCGTCTGATTATGAACGTTTTTTAAATGCCATAAGTATCGCGCTGACACAAAACATTGATGCCACGATTTCAAGGCACCCGTTTATGGTTACAATTCCAATAAGGAAGTCCATAAAAGATTTCCCGATAATGCCGTTTGCAGTAAAAACATCACCTTTCCCGAATATCAGCCAAGTGAATAAGAGGAAGAAGATTGTGTTAGTAAATGAGCCGACAGCTCCCGTAACGGCATAAGTAATGTCTCCGCGCTTGCTTTTTGTGAGAATAAACACCAAAAGAGCAAATACCAAAAGAGCTAAATGGAACGCAAAAATATATGATGCCCCGCTTAAGTAACTCTTTAAAAGTCTTATGACAAGATGGAATAAAATTATTCCGATAATCCACAAAATGGAAAGCTTTGTGGCCTTGCTTCTTCTTTTTAGAAATTTCTCAATGTAATATGGAACAATGCCTGTTAAAATCCTTGGAACAAAGCATATAACAAGGCTCAGCCAGCTTGTTTTAACCGCAGGGGAAAGGCTGTACCACGGAACAAAGAGAAAGGATGTAAGTCCTGGGTTTATTGTGTTGTTTATAAGGCTGGTAAGACCAAAAACAAAACCCAAAAACGCACCCTTTGCCGGTCCCAACAAAACCGAGCCGACGATAACAGGTATCTGAATTAAGGTAATCTTAACAACCCAAGGGATATAGCCTAAGGGTGTAAAGGTCATAAGTGCAATAATTGCGGTAAAAAGGGATAAAATTACTAAATCTTTTGCATTGTTTTTCATAAAAATCCTCCGGTCCCCGCCACGAAAGGTGGTCGGTGCTTTCTAAATTTTTTTATTTTTTATACTATTTTTGCGCCTGACTGAATATCGCTTTCAACGGTTGTCACAACAAGCTTGCCGTCGTGCTCTGCGCTGAGAATCATTCCGCAGGACTCATATCCCATCATCTTTCTTGGCGGAAGATTTGCGATAAACAATAGGTTTTTGCCGATTAAATCTTCGGGTTTATAATATTTTGCAATCCCCGACAAAATCTGGCGAGTGTCAGAGCCGACCTCTAAAGTAAATCTTAAAAGCTTATTGGATTTTGGAACATTTTCACATTCCAAAACCTTGCCCACTCTTATATCAAGCTCTAAGAACTTGTCAAATTCAATATTTTCAGCATAAGGCTCAATCTCAATTTTCTCTTCAGGAACAGCAAATTCAGCCTCAAGCTCTGCGATTTTCTTTTCCGCATCAATTCTTGCAAAAAGCGGTGTTGCCTCGCCGATTTTAATTCCTGTTTTAAGATTGCCAAAAACAAGGGAGTCAAATTCTAGGTTCTCAAAGCTCATCTGCTTTGCAATTTTCTCGCCTGTTTCAGGCATAAACGGAGAAATTAAAGATGCGATAAAGCGGATTGCCTCAGAGAGATTATACATAACTTTGGCAAGAACATCTTTTTTATCCTCGTCTTTTGCAAGCGCCCAAGGCATGGTTTCGTCAATATATTTATTAGCTCTGTTTGCAATTCCGATAACTTCAGCCAAAGCGTCAGCAACGCGAAGTTCGTTCATAAGGCTCTCTGCCTTGTTTTTTGCATCTTCGCAGGTCTTTATAAGGTCTGCATCAAACTCGGTTGAGGCGTCAGATGGCGGGATTATTCCGTCAAAATATTTATTTATCATTGCCGCAGTACGATTAACCAAGTTTCCAAGGGTGTTGGCAAGGTCTGTGTTAAATGATGTTATAATCTTTTCATAGGTTATTGTTCCGTCCTGTGCAAATGGCATTTCGCGGAGAAGATAGTATCTTACAGCGTCAACGCCGAAATGACGAACCAAATCATCAGCATAAATAACATTTCCTAAAGATTTACTCATCTTGTCTGTGCCGTTTAAAAGCCACGGATGACCGAAAATCTTTTTAGGAAGCGGTTCGCCGAGAGCCATAAGAATAATCGGCCAGTAAATAGTGTGAAATCTTAAAATATCCTTACCAATAATGTGAACATCAGCGGGCCAGTACTTTTCATAAAGCTCGCCCTTTTGGTCGGGAGTGTAGCCGAGGGCGTTAATATAGTTGGAAAGGGCATCAATCCACACATAAATAACATGCTTATCATCAAAGGTTACAGGAACACCCCAGTCAAAACTGCTTCGGGAAACACATAAATCCTGAATACCGGGCTTAATAAAGTTGTTAACCATTTCCTTTTTACGGGATTCAGGCTGAATAAAGTCAGGATTTTCCTCAATATGCTTCATTAAAGCGTCCTGATACTTGCTCATTTTGAAGAAATAAGCCTCTTCGTTTTCCTTGTGAACTTCACGGCCACAGTCAGGACATTTTCCGTCAACTAACTGTGTGTCTGTCCAGAAAGATTCGCAAGGGGTACAATACCAACCCTCGTATGAACTTTTGTAAATATCGCCTTTATCGTATAACTTCTTGAAAATTTTCTGAACACTGTCAACATGGTAATCATCAGTTGTTCTTATGAATTTGTCATAGCTTGTGTTCATTAAATCCCAGATTTTACGGATTTCCCCTGCAACGCCGTCAACATATTTCTGCGGAGTTATGCCTTCCTTTTCGGCAAGCTCCTGAATTTTCTGCCCGTGTTCATCAGTCCCTGTGAGGAAGAAAACATCATAACCTAAATATCTTTTAAAGCGTGCTATTGCATCCGTTAAAACAACCTCATAGGTATTTCCTATGTGGGGTTTTCTCGAAGTGTAAGCAATAGCGGTTGTAATATAAAATTTTCCCTTGTTCATAATCTATTTCCTTTCTTCGCCGTAAGGTATTCCAAAATGTTCGTAGGCAAGAGGGGTAACCATCCTCCCTCTGGGGGTGCGGTTTATAAAGCCGATTTGCATAAGATACGGCTCGTAAACATCTTCAATGGTTTCGCTTTCTTCGCCGATTGTTGCAGCAAGAGTGTCAAGCCCCACAGGACCGCCTCCGTAATGCTTTATAACAGTTAAAAGCATAGTTCTGTCGGAACGGTCAAGACCCAGAGAGTCCACATCAAGCATTTTAAGGGCTTCGTCTGCAACTTCTCTCGTTATAACTCCGTCAGCCTTAATCTGTGCAAAATCACGGACACGCTTTAAAAGCCTGTTGGCAATTCTTGGCGTTCCCCGTGAACGGGATGCAATTTCTGCTGCACCTCCCGTATCTATTTCAATATTTAAAATTCCTGCAGAGCGGGTAACAATCTCCAAAAGCTCATCATTTGAATACATTTCAAGACGGCTTATAACTCCGAATCTGTCACGGAGCGGAGCGGTAAGCGCCCCTGCTTTGGTGGTTGCTCCAATAAGAGTAAAATGGGGCAGGTCAAGCCGAATTGACCTTGCCGACGGACCCTTGCCAATAATTATATCCAAGGCATAGTCCTCCATAGCAGGATATAAAATCTCTTCAACGCTGCGGCTAAGTCTATGAATTTCATCAACAAAAAGAATATCCTTTTCGGATAAATTCGTAAGAAGCGCCGCCAAATCCCCGGGTTTTTCAATGGCGGGACCAGATGTAACCCTTATATTAACCCCCATCTCGTTTGCTATAATGGTGGAAAGAGTGGTTTTTCCAAGTCCGGGAGGGCCGTAAAGAAGAACGTGGTCCAGAGCCTCGTTTCTCTTTCTTGCCGCATCTATGAAAACCTTGAGATTTTCTTTCGCCTTTGCCTGACCTATGTATTCGTCAAGCCGTTTCGGGCGCAGACTGTATTCATTTTCTTCATCACCGACAGTTTCGGTGGTTGTAACAATTCTGTTTTCCTCGTCCATTTTAACCTCTCATTAACTTTTTAAGCGCCGCCTTGACAATATCTTCAACCGAGCCTGTAAGTCCGCTCACGGCAGACTTTGCCTCTTGCGAAGAATAGCCCAGAACAACAAGAGCGGAAACCGCCTCGTTATCTTCGTCAGCGCCGGGGAGGGAAATAACCTCATCAGCATCAATGTTTCCCATATCCATTCCCTTAAATTTATCTTTAAGCTCCAGAACTATTCTCTGCGCACCTTTTGCGCCAAGTCCGGGAGTTTTTTGAGCAATATATTTAAAATCATTTGTAACAACACAAAGAGCAAACTTTGACGGGGACATATTTGACAAAAGAGAAATTGCCGTCTTTGCCCCAACCCTTGAAACAGAAGTTATCATCTCAAAGAGGTTTTGTTCTTCAAGGGTGGAAAACCCATATAAATCCATTATATCGGAAGCAGATTTGAAGTTCAGAAAGGTATAAAGCTTTCCGTTTTCTCCAACTCCCCCAAGGCCGTCAAGGGTATTTTTACTGGCATAAATTTTATATCCGACCCCGTTTGCGTCGATAACTGCAAAGCTCTCGGTTTTCAGGGCGATTTTTCCCGATATATAATAAAACATACCTGTTTCTCCTTTTGTGTTTTATTTGATTTATTATAACATAAAACAACAGAAATTACAACACATTATTTAACTGTTTTTCCAACAAATTCAAGAATTTCCTGCAGCCGATTATTACCTATTTCCTTGCCCTGAAGATAAAGGCTGTCAAGAATATTGGGGTTGCTCTCTGTTCGGCTTATGCCCTGAATTTTTTCTGGGCGGATAATAAGTGCTTTACCGTCATTTTGAAGTTTTTCCAGCGCGTCAATGGAATCGTTATAAACTCGCGGTCGGTTATGAAGCGATTCCATAAATTCGGAATATTTGTGATATGCGAGGTTAACAAGCGCCTCTGACTTACCCTTGTCTTTTCGATAGCCTTCTTCACGGGTGAGAATGACAATGATTTTGTCACATCCGTCAAGGAAGGCTTTCTTGTAAGGAATAGGGTCGCAGATACCGCCGTCAAGATATTTGGTTTTGCCGATTTTAATAGGCTTAAACATAATGGGAAGGGCACAGCTTGCACGGACAATGGTAAAAGCTGTGTCATCTGCCGGGACAGGCATATATTCAACCTTTCCAGTTTTTAAATTGGTAACAGTTGCGATAACCTCTCCTTTAAATTTTGAAAATGCGTCAAAATCAAAAAGGACTTCCTTGTTGGGAATATCGCCGAACACAAAGTCAAGATTATAATAACTGCGGTTTCTGGGATTTAAAAGATGTTTCATTCCCATATAACGCTTGTCGTCCATATAGTCAACGGCAACAGTACGGTTTCTGCCGATTTGTCCTGAGGCGTAAGAGGTTCCGTAAGCAATCCCCGCCGAGGTTCCTATAACATAATCCGTTATGATATTATTTTCAAGAAGAACATCCATCACACCGCAGGAAAACACAGTTCTGCTGGCTCCGCCTTCTAAAACAAGTCCGATTTTCATTATAAACTCCTTTACACGGTTATTTGAAAAGAGGTCAGGAGATGCTGACCTCGGATACTCAATTGATTTTCCGCAGAAAATACAGAATAATTATATACTTAAAATATATATTTGTCAATAGAAACCCCCTTAAAAAGCTCGTTTTCAAGGGGGGTAAAATCAATATTTAATTTCGTTTGCAATTTCATACATTGACATACTTTCCATACGCTTGCTCCAGGTAAGCTCGGCAAGACCGTATTTATCATAGTCATATTTAATAACAAGTTCTGCAATGTCAGCAGATTCAGAGGCCGAAGAATATATACAATCCGCCACGGATTTTGAATACTCGGCAAGCTCATATTTTGACATAACTGCCTCGTTGTTTTCTCTCTTGAGAGTGACGATACAGTCAATTTTTCCTTTCTTGATTTCAGCGTTATCAAAAACGATGCCTTTCTTCTGCGACTCGGTAAGGCTGACAAAAACAGTTACATCATTAAACGGGATTTTGTCTGAGGATAAAGCATCTGACAAATCAGCCTTCATCTTTTCCTGGTATGCAATAGCCTTAGCAGTATATCTTTCGTTGTAGTAATTATCGTATTCCATGAGAAATGAACCGCTGTAATTAAGTGAAACGGCCTTATCTTTGCCCACGCAGTTCGCAACATACTGACGGAGGGCACTGTCGTAAGAAATACTGACACGCTTTAACTCAAGGTCAGGATAATTCTCCTCAATATATTCTTCGGCATAGTTTTCGATTTTAATTTTTTTGTAAAAGTTAAAGGGACTGTCAAGAACAAAGAAGGCATAATAAACCCCTAAAACGATTATAGCAATAATCAATATTGCGATTACATATCGTCTTCTCATATTATTCCTCCCCAAAAAGGATTAACCTACTATTATCTAATTATAACACAACAAATTAGAAAATGCAAGAATTTTACGGGATTAATAAGATGTTAATTGTACTGAAAAAGTCCATAATCTTTAGTGCAGAATTACAAATTATCCATTCTTCTTTTTTTGAATTTTATATGCAATACGCAAGGCGATTTTTGAGGGAGCGAGCCTGCTTAAAATGTATGCAGATTTTATGGAGATTCCGGGAATTATAACGGTTTTCCCTTTAAGTGCCTTTTTAATGGCGTATTCTGCGGTTTTATAGCTGTCAAGACCTTTAAGCGAAAAGGAAACCCCTGCAACCGAGTTAAATTCCGTATCAACAGGTCCCGGACAAAGAACGCTGATTTTAACAGCACTTTTCTTCCTGCGAAGCTCTTCATAAATTCCCCGTGTCAGGCTGACAACATAAGCCTTTGTTGCATAGTATGCCGACATTAAAGGCCCACCCGGCATAAGTCCTGCAGAAGATGCAACATTTAAAATTCTGCCTGTTCCTTTTTTTTCAAAATATTCAAGAAATTTTTTTGTCAGAATATGTACGGAAGTTATGTTAAGGTCAATCATATCAAGCTCTTTATTAAGCTCTGTTTGGGAAAAATCGCCGAAAAGTCCAAATCCTGCATTGTTTATTGCAAAATCAAAATCTTCGTTTTTGATTTTTTCAAAAAACTGGGTACAATTTTCTGTCTTTGATAAATCCGCAGGAACTATGGTAACAGAGGTTGAAAGTTCCTCCTTTAGTTTTTTGAGTCTGTCCTCCCGACGCGCCGTGATTATAAGGTCATAGCCCATTTTTGACAAAACTCTCGCCATATCCGCTCCTATTCCCGAAGAAGCTCCCGTTATAACTGCTTTCATAGTTAAATCACCTCGCATAATTATAATAAGACCATAGCATAAAAAATAAAAAAAGTCAAATTCTTGACACTATACATAAGGTCAAGTATAATGAGTTTAAAGGAGGATTTTCTATGACAAAAATTCTGATAGTTTACACAGGCGGAACCATTTGTTCTTTTGAAACAGACGGATGCAGAAATCTTGATGTTTCCCGTGCCAAAAGGCTTATAGAAAACAAGTTTTTTGAAAATAAAAATAAATTCGGAATAGAAGACGAGGTTGTTTTCGAGGATTCCAAGTTAGAAAAACAGACCTTGAGCGAAAATATGACAATAGAAAAACTTTGCTATATTGCAAGGCATATAAAAGCCTTTGATTTAAGCGAATATCAGGGGGTAATTGTTCTCCACGGAACGGATACGCTTGCATATACTGCGTCGTTTTTGTCCTTTGCTCTTGCGGATATTGAAATTCCTCTTATGCTTGTTTCGGGGCATAAACCGCCAAATGATGAAGGAACCAATGCCAATGAAAATTTCGGCGTGGCGGTAAAGCTTATAGCAGAAGGGGTTGCCCCCAATGTTTACGCGGTTTACAAAAATACCGACGGGAAAATGTGGCTTCATCTTGGCACAACGATTATGCAATGCCCCAGCTTTTCTGATGATTTTGAAAATGCATCGGCAAACAAAAAATTTCTTGCAGAAAGCGAAGATTTGTTTGAAAAATGCAGATGGTATTCGGAAAGACGGATAAAAACGGATTTAAAAACGGGAGACGGGAAAAAGGTTTTAAATATTATGCCGCATACTGGCTTGGATTATAAAAATATTAGCCTTGAAAATGTTGGGGCGGTAGTCCACGGAACGTATCACTCGGGAACGGTTTGTACAGGGCGGAATGAAAATGATGAAATGTATGGAAGTAATTCAATTTTATGGTTTAAAGACAAATGCAGAAAAGAGAATATTCCTGTTTTTATTGCTCCGTCAAAACTTTCCAAAGAGCAATATTCCTCGGTATATGATGCTGTAGAAAACGGCGGGGTCATACCCCTTTATATGACCCAGGAATCCGCATATAGCAAGGCGGTTTTGGGCGTTATTAACGGTTTTTCGGGGGATAAGCTTATTGAATTTATGATGGGTGAAATTAACAATGAATTTATCTAAATACAGCAGTAAGCAGTAAAATATATAATTATTACAGAAAAAAATATAAAAATTTGTTGATTTTTTTGAAAAAAATGTTTGAAAAATTTCAGTATATGTGTTATAATGTTTGGTGGTGCTCTAGCACCGCATATAGTTTATGTAAAAATTATAAATATATATTTCAAGGAGGCATTTAAAATGGCTAAACATTTTAAGACCATGGATGGTAACAACGCTGCTGCGTATACTTCTTATGCGTTTACAGAAGTTGCTGCTATCTACCCGATTACTCCTTCTTCAACAATGGCTGAAGTTGTTGATGAAATGAGTGCAAAAGGCCAGAAAAATATTTTTGGCGAAACAGTTGATGTTGTTGAAATGCAGTCTGAAGCAGGTGCAGCCGGCGCTGTTCACGGATCACTTCAGGCAGGTGCTTTAACCACAACATTTACTGCATCACAAGGACTTCTCCTTATGATTCCTAATATGTATAAAATCGCAGGTGAACTTCTCCCAACGGTTTTCCACGTTAGCGCAAGAGCATTAGCGGCTCACGCTCTTAACATTTTCGGTGACCATCAGGACGTTATGGCTTGCCGTCAGACAGGTTTTGCCCTTTTGGCATCAGGCAGCGTTCAGGAAGTTATGGACCTTGGCGGTCTTGCTCACCTTGCTTCAATAAAGAGCCGTGTTCCGTTCCTTCATTTCTTCGACGGTTTCAGAACTTCTCACGAAATCCAGAAGGTTGAAGTTATGGAGTATGAAGACCTTGAAAAGCTTCTTGATAAGGAAGCCTTAAAGGAATTTAAGGACAGAGCTTTAAATCCTGAACATCCTGTTCTCCGCGGAACAGCGCAGAACCCTGATATTTACTTCCAGGGCAGAGAAGCTGCAAATAAGTTCTATGATGCAGTTCCTGATGTTGTTAACGATTATATGGTTGAGATTTCAAAGATTACAGGCAGAGAGTACAAGCCGTTTAATTACTACGGTGCAGCTGATGCTGAAAAAGTTATCGTTGCTATGGGCTCTGTTTGCGAAGCTTTGGAAGAAACAGTTGATTATATCAACGCAAGAGGCGGAAAAGTTGGTGTTGTTAAGGTTCACTTATACCGTCCGTTCTCTTCAAAATATTTCTTTGATGTTCTTCCAAAAACAGTTAAGAAAATTGCTGTTTTAGACAGAACAAAGGAACCGGGTTCACTTGGCGAACCATTATACCTCGATGTTTGCGGTCTCTTCACAGGTAAGGAAAACGCTCCTTTAATCGTTGGCGGCCGTTACGGTCTCGGTTCAAAGGATACAACTCCAACACAGCTCCTCGCTGTATTTAACAATCTCGATGCTAAAGAGCCAAAGAACGGCTTCACAATCGGTATTGTTGATGATGTTACAAATCTTTCCCTTGAACTTCCTGAAAAAATCAACGCTGCTCCTGAGGGTGCAACTCGTTGTAAATTCTGGGGATTCGGTTCTGACGGTACTGTTGGTGCCAACAAGGACGCAATCAAGATTATCGGTGATAACACAGACCTCTACGCTCAGGCTTACTTTGATTATGACTCAAAGAAGTCAGGCGGTGTAACAATGTCTCACTTAAGATTCGGTAAAAAGCCGATTAAGTCAACATATCTTCTTGACGAGGCTGACTATATCGCTTGTCATAAGCCGGCTTACGTTCATCAGTACGATGTACTTGAAGGACTTAAAAAGGGCGGTACATTCCTCTTAAACTGCGTATGGAGTGCTGAAGAACTTGACGAAAAGCTCCCTGCAAAGGTTAAGAAGTATATCGCTGAAAATGATATTGAATTCTACACAATCAACGCTGTTGATGTTGCTGTTAAGGTTGGACTTGGCCCTAACAGAATCAACATGGTTACACAGAGTGCATTCTTTAAGCTCTCAAACGTTATTCCTTTTGATGAAGCTGTTGAGCTTATCAAGGGCGCAATCAAGAAGACATACGGCAAGAAAGGTGACGAAATCGGTAAGATGAACTGTGACGCGGTTGACGGCGCAATCGAAGCACTCGTTAAGATTGATGTTCCTCCTTCCTGGAAAGACGCAGTTGATAACGATAGAAAGAAGAAGGACGTTCCTGAATTTATGAGCAAGATTGTTGAGCCTGTTAATGCACAGGCTGGTAACAAGCTCCCTGTAAGCACATTCGTTGGAATGGAAGATGGTACTTTTGAAACAGGTACATCTGCTTACGAAAAGAGAGGCGTTGCTGTATACGTTCCTGTATGGGATATCGACAAGTGTATCGAGTGTAACCAGTGTTCACTCGTTTGTCCTCACGCGGCTATCCGTCCTGTTCTCTTAACAGAGGAAGAAGCG
>JAZRTD010000304.1:0-2650 GCA_045651845.1 Clostridia bacterium
AACGCTCTTCGCCTTAACAATCTTTGTGATGAAATAAAGGCTCTTGTTATAGAGAAGAAACTGTCCCAGGGCCACGCGCGAACCATTCTTCCCGTAACAGACATAAATCTTCAAATCCAGATTGCAGATAAAATTATTAAAGAGGATTTAAGTGTTCGCCAGACCGAAAAGCTGGTTTCCGATTTACTTAATGCAAAACCCCAAAAAGAAAAGCCAAAGAAAACCACTTCATATAAAAATGTTGAGAAACAACTTTCCGACATTTTTAAAACTAAGGTAAAAATTTCTTCAGGGAAAAATAAAGGCAAAATCGAATTAGAATTTTATAACAAAGAAGATTTTGAACGATTGTTATTCGAATTAAAGAAATAACTGTTATGTAAACCAAAACCCTTAAAAACCGACCTTTAAAATTATGGGTAGAATTGAAAAATTTTGTGTTGTTAATATAATTTCTCGTTTTTTCATTAAAACGCTTTAAAACTTAATTTTTGAGGTATTTTGGGGTGGGGTGTGAAAGGAGAATAAAATTTGTTTAAAAAAGACAGAACTCTTTTTGTTACGATTATTTCAATGCTCATAATCATTATTTCTATTATTTTGGTTATTTTTATTTATGAGAGAAAAAATGATAGTTATATAAATGAAATAAAAACAAAGGAAAAATATTTAGATACCCTTAAAGATTCACATGAAGCTTTAGAAGATGAGGTTGAAAAGCTTAATAATGAGATTGAAGAGCTTAATCGCATTAAAAGGGAAAATATCCCAAGTGATGGAAATATGGCAACTTATTATCAGTCTATGATTGAGCTTTCGGATATAAGCTTTATGATAAAGGAAGGAAAAATTAAAGAGGCAAAAGAAGAGCTTCTTAAAATAAATCCAAGTGGATTTGATTTTACGGCACTGTCATTTTATGAAAGCCTTTGCCGTGAACTTAAAATAGAAAAATAAAAAAGGAGATTTAGAAATGATTGATATTAAAATTTTAAGAAACGAACCCGAAAAACTTATTAAGGCCCTTGAAAGAAGAAAGGAAACAAGAGTTGATATTGACGGTCTTTTAGCTCTTGATAAGGAAAGACGCGAAATTTTATATAATGTTGAACAGATGAAGAATAAGCAGAACTCTGTTTCAAAGCAGATTCCTGTTTTCAAAAAAGAGGGAAAGGATACAGCTGAAATTTTTGCTGAAATGAAAGAGCTTTCGGAAGAAATTAAGAAAAGCGACGAAAAAGTCAGAGAACTTGACGAAAAAATTCAGACAATTATGTATACAATTCCAAACATTGCCAACGAAACTGTGCCTGAAGGCGACACAGACGAAGACAATGTTGAAATAAGAAAATTCTCCGAGCCGACAAAGTTTGACTTTGAGCCTAAGGCACACTGGGATTTAGGTGAAGATTTGGGAATTTTAGATGCTCCGACCGCTGCAAAAATTACAGGAACAAGATTTACTGTTTATAAAGATTTAGGTGCAGCACTGGAGAGAGCAGTTATAAACTTCTATCTTGATACTCATACAAGAGAAAACGGCTATACAGAAATTTTCCCGCCGTTTATGGTTCACAGAAACAGTATGATTGGAACAGGCCAGCTTCCAAAATTTGAAGAAGACGCCTTTAAAGTTGCAGGAACGGACTATTTCCTTGTTCCAACAGCAGAAGTTCCTGTTACAAATATGCACAGAGACGAGATTTTAGAGGGCGACAAACTTCCTCTTAAATACTGTGCATACACTGCTTGTTTCAGAGCTGAGGCAGGTTCAGCCGGCCGTGACACAAGAGGTCTTATCCGTCAGCACCAGTTTAATAAGGTTGAGCTTGTTAAATTTACAAAACCTGAAGACTCTTATGCTGAACTTGAAAAGCTTGTTAATGATGCTGAATCTGTATTAAAGCTTTTAAATATTCCATACCGTGTTGTTAAAATTTGTATTGGCGATCTAGGGTTTACTGCGGCTATGAAATACGATATTGAGGTTTGGATGCCAAGCTACGGCAGATATGTTGAAATTTCTTCCTGCTCTAATTTTGAGGATTTCCAGTCCCGCCGTGCTAACATCAAATATAAAAATTCTCCAAAGGATAAGGCACAGCTTGTTCATACTTTAAACGGTTCAGGTGTTGCTATCGGAAGAACTGTTGCCGCAATTCTTGAAAACTACCAGAACGCAGACGGCTCGGTTACAATTCCTGAAATTTTAAGACCTTATATGGGCGGAATTGAAAAAATAGAAAAATAGAGGTTTAAAAATGAAAAAAAGTCTATTAATTTTTTTGTTTCTCCTTTCACTTTTTCTTTGTAGTTGTAACATTAATGAATATAATAATGAATATAAAAGTGAAAACAATTTAATAAAAAAAGAAATAAAAAAACAAAAATTGCCTTATAATGGGATTAAAGATATGACTATAGACAGGACTATTGACCTAAGAAAAGACCCAACTTATCCGTAAAAATAAAATAGGAGATGCTTTTACATCTCCTATTTTATTTTTCTTCCAGGATATTTTTTATCCGTTTTTTTCACTTTTTTAATAATTACAAGCTTTCTTAAAACATCAGAATTAGGAATTTCAATAGTTTTTATCTCTTGAATTTCCCCGCCTAAATCATTTATCTTTTCCTTTGCATCATTAAC
>JAZRTD010000305.1:0-5657 GCA_045651845.1 Clostridia bacterium
TATTGTAAGCTTTATTCCCAAAAGCTCGGCGGGGTTTGAACGATATTCAAATTATATCCAGCTTGGCATAGTAACAACGCTGACATTTTTAATTCCCATAATGGTCTACGGAATGACAGCCTGGAAGAAAACAGAAAGAGCAGACGCGGAAGAAATGCGATTTAACCGTTTTTCGCCAAAGCTGGTGGGATTTATTGTGGTTATGGCAATTTCAGGTCAGTTTGTTATGGCTCTTTTGAATTTACCGCTAGGTGCGCTCTTTGGCAGTCACAGAGGCGGGCTTGAGCCTTTGTCTGTTGGAGAGGTTGTGGTTGCTATATTGGTAACTGCGGTTCTTCCCGGGGTGTTTGAGGAATTCTGGATGCGCGGAATTGTGCTTAGTGTGTATGAAAGAAGAAGCACATTTGTTGCAATTTTTTTCACAACCATAATGTTCGCATTGCTCCACGGTAATTTTATAAAGCTTCCGGGATTTTTGCTTTTGGGCTTTATTGCGGCGGTTATAACAATAAGAACAAACTCGGTTTATGCGGCAATGCTTTATCATATTGTGAATAATGCAACTTCGGTACTCTATGCCTATATAGATGCAAATTACCCTATCGGAGATGTGTTTGCCTGGACATTTTTTGCAATTATGGTACCTGTTTTTCTTGCATCATTCGTTTGTTTTCTTGCTGTGTCCCCAAAAAGGAAGAGGGTTAAATGCAAGAGAGAGGGCGAAATGCTTATGAAAAACTTTTTAAGCATTCCTGTTATACTTTGTTTTATTCTTGTGTATTTGAAAATTAAGTTTTATTAATGAGGTCTTATATGAAAAAAACGGCTGATTTAAGTAGTAAAAAGAGAAAAATTATTTTTGGGGTTATCCTTGGGATTGCCCTTTGTTTTCTGTTATTTGTTTCAGGCATTATCCGTGAGGTTTTTGTAAATGACACAGACGATATAGTTTTAATAGATATTCCAAAAGGAGCAGGAGCTTCTCAGATTGCTGTGCTTCTTAACGAAAATGAGGTCATTGACTCAAAGGTGACTTTTAAAATTTACGAAAAGATTTTTGGCGGAAGGGTGTATCATAACGGGGTTCATAGCTTTTCTAAGGGAATGAGCTATAAAAATATTTTAGAGTCCCTTGAAACATTTATCACCAATACTGTCAGAGTGACAATCCCCGAAGGGTATGAGATTTACCGTATCTCAAAACTGCTTGAGGAAAAGGGCGTTTGCACGGAGGCGGAATTTTATGAGGCGCAAAAGGCAGAATATGCGGATTTTCCTTTCTTGAAAGATGCCAAAAACCGCGAGAATCCCCTTGAGGGGTATTTGTTCCCCGATACCTATGAATTTGAAAGAGGGCAAAGTGCGGAAAGTGTTATTAAGGTTATGCTTTCCAATTTTAAAAATAAGGTTTATAAAGAATATGAAAACAGCAAAACGGACAAGTCCCTTGATGAAATAATTATTATGGCATCAATTGTTGAGCGTGAGGCGGCCAATGATACGGAATGGGGCAAGGTTGCATCTGTTTTTTATAACAGACTCAAAATTGCAATGAAACTTCAGTCCTGCGCAACGGTGCAGTATATCCTTAAAGAGCGTAAGGATGTTTTGTCCAATCAGGATATAAAAATTGATTCGCCGTATAATACATATAAATACGAAGGTCTGCCCGTAGGCCCTGTTGCATCACCAGGGCTTGGAGCGGTTAAAGCAGCGCTTTATCCCGAAGACACCGATTATTTGTATTTTGCGGCAACAAAAGACGGCAGCCGTAATGTTTTCACAAGGACAGGGGAAGAGCATTTAAAAACCGTTAAGGAGCTGCAAAAATGAGAGATTGGATAGAGGGCGACAATATAAATTACGACTATATCTTAAGATATATAAGGGACACCCTGCCCCAGAGTCAGGGGCTTTTACTTGAAATGGAGAGATATGCCGAGGAAAACAGCGTTCCCATTTCTCAGCCGGAAAGCATAAGATTTCTTGAGATTATAATTAAAATTGCCAACGCAAAGCGGATTTTAGAGGTGGGAAGTGCCATTGGCTATTCCGCTATAAGAATGAGTAATGCGGCAGGCGGGGAAGTTACAACAATTGAGCTTTCGGAGGAAATGGCAGACATTGCAGAAGAGAATATAAGGAAAGCGGGTCTTTCGGATAAGATAAATCTTATCCGCGGTGATGCGAGAGAAATTCTTTCAAAGATTCAGGGAGAGTTTGACCTTATTTTTGTTGATGCGGCAAAAGGGCAGTATGCCGAGTTTTTTAAGGAAAGCCGAAGACTTCTTCGCAGGGGCGGAATTATGGTTTCGGATAATGTTTTATATAAAGGAATGACCGCAACGGACGAGCTTTTAATTCACAGGAAAATAACTCTTGTAAGGCGTCTTCGTTCGTATCTAGATATGCTTAAAGAAAATAAGGAGTTTTCAACAGCGCTTATTCCCATTGGGGACGGCGTTGCGTTAAGCTTTAAAGAAATTTAGGAAAGGATAAAAAGGGATGGCAATTAACAGACATACCAATATCGATAAACAGAATATTCTCAAAAACTTCGATTTCGTGTTGCTGTTTCTGACGCTTTTTGCGGCTGTTTTCGGAATGGTTATGATAATGAGCGCAACCGCCTCTCCCTTTAAATATGTGTTGGTGCAAGGCTTTGCGCTGATTCTCGGACTTGTTGCAATCTTTTTCTTGATGATTGCGGATTATGAATATCTGGCGAAAATGCATAAGTATTTGTATATAATATCACTTGTCCTCTTAACTTTGGTGCTTATCCCGGGAGTTGGGACAAAGGAAAACGGAGCAAGAAGCTGGTTCCGTTTTGGAAATCTTATAAGCGTTCAGCCGGCGGAGTTTGCAAAGTTATTCTTTATAATAACTTTTTCCAAGCACATATCAAGTACGGGAATGCTCTTAAACAGACCGAAAAATGTCTTGATGCTGTGTCTGCATCTGGGCTTGCTGATTGGTCTTATATTGCTCCAGCCTGACTTTGGTACGGCGATGGTGTTTTTCTGTATGGCGTTTGTTATGCTTTTTGCCGCAGGAATCGCTTGGAAATATGTTATTGCGCTTTTAGGAATTGGAGCGGTGGCGGCGCCCATCGGGTGGTTTTTCGTTCTTCAGCCTTATCAAAAGGACAGAATTCTAACCCTTTTTAATCCTGAAGCAGACCCTATGGGAACGGGATATCACGTTGTCCATTCAAAAATAACCGTAGGTTCAGGCCAGTTTTCGGGGACAGGCCTTTTTGAAGGGGCCAGCCAGTATAATAACTTTCTTCCTGAAAGACACACGGATTTTATATATTCTGTTGTTTGCGAAGAGCTTGGCTTTATTGGCGCGGTTGCAGTTATCGCTCTGCTTGTTGCA
This sequence comes from Clostridia bacterium, assembly GCA_045651845.1. Classification (GTDB taxonomy): domain Bacteria; phylum Bacillota; class Clostridia; order Monoglobales; family Monoglobaceae; genus SIG454. Next base: position 3,382 of record JAZRTD010000305.1, read on the forward strand.
ATTATTTTAAGATGTGTTTATATTGGTATAAATGCAAGAAATGATTTAGGGAAATATATTTGTCTTGGGGTTGCGGCGATGTTTGCCTTTCACCTGATTGAAAATGTTGGAATGTGCATTGGGGTTATGCCTGTTACGGGAATCCCGCTGCCGTTTTTCAGCTATGGGGGGTCGTCGCTTCTTACAAACCTTGTGGCGATTGGAATGGTTATGAATGTTAAATACCGAAGTAAGGTTATAAATTTCTGATAAGGACTTGATAATATGAGAATGAGAAGAAAAAAACACAGAGAAGAGCGAATTTTGAACTGCGGGGAATACCTTGCAGGGAATATTGAAGATTTTCGTGACGACTTTAAAAGTATATTTGATAATAAAGATGGTGAAATCCATATAGAAATCGGATGTGGAAAAGGTAAGTTTATAAACGAAATGGCGGAGAGAAATCCCCATATAAACTATATTGCAATTGAGAAAAATCTTGATGTTTTAGTTCTTGCTATGGAGAAGGTTAAGGCGAAAGGGCTTAAGAATGTTAAGTTTGTCCCCGGGGACGCCAACTTTTTAAATGACTCGGAGCCGAAAGAAAAATGCGACAGGATTTACATAAACTTTTGCGACCCCTGGAAGAAAACCTATCAGGCGAAAAGGAGACTTACCCATGAGAGGTTTTTGACTATTTACAGTAAGATTTTAAAAAGCGGAGGAGAAATTCATTTCAAAACGGATAATAAAAATTTGTTTGAGTTCTCCCTCAATTCGTTCTCCGATTACGGCTTAAGACTTAAAAATATAACCCTTGATTTACACCAGAGCGGTTTTGAGGGGAATATTATGACGGAATATGAAACCTTATTTTCGGAGCAGGGAATGCCCATTTACAGGTGCGAGGCAATTTTTAAATAATTTAATCATAAAACAAAAAATCCTTCATACAATGGTACAAAGTGTAAAAGTACAGGTATGGAGGAATTTTTATGGCAGAATACGGTATTTATAATGACATTGCCAAACGGTCTGGAGGCGATGTTTATGTTGGAGTTGTCGGCCCTGTCAGAACGGGAAAATCCACTTTTATAAAAAGGTTTATGGATTTAATAGTTATCCCGAACATTGAGAATGAATATAAAAAGGCCAGGGCGCTTGATGAGCTTCCTCAAAGCGCAGGCGGGAAAATGATAATGACAACGGAGCCAAAATTTATTCCCAATGAGGCTGTCGGGATAAAAATCGGTGACGGAATAAATCTTAAGGTCAGAATGATAGACTGTGTGGGATATATTGTCAACAGCGCAATCGGGCATTTTGAAAACTCAATGCCGAGAATGGTTATGACCCCTTGGTCCGAGGAGCCTGTTCCCTTTGCCGAGGCGGCAGAAACGGGAACAAAAAAGGTTATTGATGAACATTCAACCATTGGAATTGTTGTGACAACCGACGGGTCTGTAACGGAAATCCCCAGAGAGGATTATGAAGATGCGGAAGAGAGGGTCATAAGAGAGCTTAAGGCGATTAACAAACCGTTTGTTGTTGTTTTAAATACCGCAAACCCAAATTCCGAGACGGTTATGGAATATAAAGCGGAAATGGAGGAGAAATACGGCGTTTGCGTAATTCCTCTTAATTGTGCGGAGCTTTCAACAGGGGATATTAATACAATTATGGAAAAAATTCTTCTTGAATTTCCTGTTAAGGAGATTGGGGTTAATATTCCCGAGTGGATTTCATCTTTAGATGAGGGGAACTGGCTCAAAAATCAGATAAGGGAAGAAATTGTTTCCGCATCGGACAAAATCGAAAAAATTTCGGATATAAAGGATTTTGCGAAGTGCCTTTCGGCTGTTCCCTGTATAGAAGATGCAATGGTTGAGATGACGGATTTGGGAACAGGGGCGGTCAGCGTCAATGCAAGAGTAGGCGACGATACCTATTATAAAATTGTTGAGGAAACAACAGGCTTTAACATAGAAAGCCGTCAGGAGCTTATGGAAACCTTGAAAAATCTGTCGGAGATTAAGAAGAAGTATGATAAAATTGCAGTCGCCCTTGATGAAGTCAACAGAAAAGGCTATGGAATTGTGTCCCCGGGGATTGACGAGCTTACCCTTCAAGAGCCTGAAATTATGAAACAAGGAAGTAAATTCGGCATCCGTCTCCGTGCCAGTGCGCCAAGCCTGCACCTCATAAGGGCTGACATCGAAACGGAAGTAAATCCCATTGTCGGAACGGAAAAGCAGTCGGAGGAGCTTGTTCATTATCTTTTGGAGGAGTTTGAG
>JAZRTD010000306.1:0-2295 GCA_045651845.1 Clostridia bacterium
AAGTTTGGGGATTTTTCTGTTTCGGCAAGACTTTGTAATCTGGATATTGTCGGGTATATGGGTCGGGTTAATAAGCTTCGGCTTTTTGATATTGAAACGGTTGATGAGAAAATCGTCGGCGACGGAATAAGCTTTGATAAAACAGATATAAAGAAAAATCTAACCCTTTTCCTCTATCCTGACGATAGCGACGATAAAGGTCGGCTTCTCCGTGCCTATCAGCAATATTTTATGGTAAGCTGCGGGGCACAGCTTATAATTGATGAATGTGTAAGCCGTGGGTGTAAGCTTTATGACCTTTATGATTATGCGGTAATCCAGATAAATGATACTCACCCGTCAATGATTATTCCTGAGCTTATAAGGATTTTAACTGAAAAAGGGATAGGGATTGATGAGGCGATTGAGGCGGTTACAAAAACTTGCGCATACACCAATCACACGATTTTAGCCGAGGCTCTTGAAAAGTGGGAGATAAGCTTTATAAAAAAGGTTGCACCGCAGATAGTCCCCATTATTGAAATTCTTGATGATAGGGTAAGACGGAAATTTGGTAATGACTCGGTTAATATAATCGACAAAAATGAGAAAATTCTTATGGCGAATATGGATATTCATTATTCAAAAAGCGTAAACGGTGTTGCATCACTTCATACGGAAATTTTGAAAAATACGGAACTTAATAATTTTTACCAAATTTACCCTGAAAAGTTTAACAATAAAACCAACGGAATAACCTTTAGGAGATGGCTGTTTCAGGCAAATCCCGAGCTTACGGCGTTTATAAAGGAGCTTATCGGTGACGGATTTATGAAAGATGCAGACGAACTTGAAAGGCTAAAGAAATATAAAGACGATAAGGGTGTCCTGACAAGACTCATTCAAATAAAAAATACTAAAAAGCTCCAGCTTAAGGACTATCTCCTAAAAAATCAGGATCGTGAAATTTTTGTTGAGTCGGTTTTTGATATGCAGATTAAAAGACTCCACGAATACAAAAGGCAACAGCTTAACGCCCTTTATTTAATTGATAAATACTTTGAAATTAAAGAGGGCAACCTCCCTCCAGTTCCGATAACAGCGGTGTTTGGAGCGAAAGCCGCCCCTGCATATAAAGTTGCAAAGGATATAATTCATCTTATTTTGTGTCTTGAAAAGGTATTTTTAAGAGATAGCGATGTTTCAAAATATTTGAAAATAGTTATGGTGGAAAATTATAATGTGTCCTATGCCGAAAGGCTTATTCCTGCCTGCGATATTTCAGAGCAGATTTCTCTTGCATCAAAGGAGGCAAGCGGAACGGGAAATATGAAGTTTATTTTAAACGGAGGGGTAATTCTCGGGACAATGGATGGTGCCAATGTTGAAATATATGAAAGAGTCGGAAGGGATAATATTTATATTTTCGGGGATGAGAGCGATACGGTTATAAATAGGTATAAAAACGGCAATTATAAGCCGTCAGAATATTATGAGAGTAATCCTCTTATAAAGAGAGCTGTGGATTTTATAACGGATGATAAAATACTTGATTTCGGGAATGAAGAGAGCCTTAAGCACCTTAAAAGAGAGCTTTTAAATAAGGATTATTTTATGACATTCCCTGATTTTAAGGCTTATAAATCAGCTAGAGATAAGGCGATTTTGGACTATAATGATAGAAATGAATGGGCAAAAAAGATGCTTCTTAATATCAGCGGTTCGGGATATTTTTCATCGGACAGAACAATTAAGGAATATAACGAAGATATATGGTATCTTAAATAAAGAAAGGAAAATAATATGTCAAAACAAAAAGCAAGTCTAAAGATTAAAGCTCCGCTTTTGGGTGAAGTTATTCCTGTCAGCGAGGTGGCGGATAAGACCTTTTCTGACAAGATTTTAGGTGACGGGGTTGCGATAGTGCCTCAAAACGGTCAAATTGTCAGCCCTGTTGACGGAACACTCTCCTCTGTTGCGGACACAAAACATGCCTTCAGTTTCACGTCTGATGACGGACTTGAAATCCTTGTTCACGTAGGGCTTGATACGGTTTCCCTTAAGGGAGAGGGATTTAAGGTATATAAAAATTCAGGGGATAAGGTTAAGGCGGGGGAGCTTATTGCGGAAGTTGATTTATCCGTACTAAAAGCCAACAATATAAGCGCCGTGACCCCTGTCATTGTCTGCAACCTTAAGGATGATTCAAAGATAATAATGAATAGTAAGAATGTTACAATAGAAAACGGAGTTTTGTTTTCTGTTTCAGAGAGCGAGAGGAAAGAAGAGTCAAAGGAAAGCGGAAAAAACAGCAAA
>JAZRTD010000307.1:0-1870 GCA_045651845.1 Clostridia bacterium
AATAAGCGAGTTGTATCTTTAAGAGTATTATATATCACGGGGCATCGGAATGCAAGGAGGCGGGCAGCAAGTGAGTCAGTTTTGAGTAATAGAGATCTTGTCGCACAGTCATACGACTGGGTCAAGGGACATTACACACCCAACTTGCCTCCGCATAATTAAAAGCTCGACTTTTACAAAAAATATAGGGAGGCAAAGCCTCCCTATAGATTACTCTTTCCATTTCCATATAAGCACCCGAATCCAATGAACGGCAAGACTAATTGCCAGAATTACTAAGCCGGTAGCGGTGGTAATTTCCCAGAGTTTGTCTGGTGCGACTATGTTATACAAAGTTGTAACAACCAACAAAATCGGGAAAGAGATAAGAATTGTTTTTCCGGAAATATCAATCTTAAATATGTCAGTCCAGTATGGCACGAGGATTATAACCATCATAGTTGAGAAAATGCCCCAAATCAAAGCAGTTCCAAAAGGCATAGCCGTACCTCCTTCGCAAGGTTTAAGCGGAAGCTAATCTGTTGAGCTCATTATATATCAGGCTGTGTGGCAATGCAAGGCGACGGGCAGCAAGTGATTCGGTTTTTAGTAAAAAGATCTTGTCGCACAGTCATACGACTGGGTCAGGGGACACGATACACCTTATTTACCATCACACGACTAAAATCAGCATTTTATAATTTTTCGAAAAAGCAAAAAGGGAGGCAGAACCTCCCTTTTGAATATCCAAAGTCTTTATGACCTCCATTTGTAGACCAGTCGCCTTATCCAATGGATTGCCAAAGTAACGGTAACAATTGCAAGAAAAATAATAAAAGTGACTGTCCATAGCTTCTCGGGTGCAAACAGATTGTACAGGAATGAAACAACAAACAGAACCGGATACGATATGAGTATAGCTTTGGCGGGAATATCAACCTTAAACATGTCAGCCCAATACACAATGATAGTTGGAATGAGGACTGCTGTCGTAATTCCCCAAATCAAGCAAAACCATAACGGCATATTTTACAACCCCCTTTGCAAGGTTTAAGCAGAAGTTGATTTATTGAGATCATTATATATCAGGCTGTGTGGCAATGCAAGGAGGCGTTTAAAGCCTCCCTCTGACGAGGGAGGTGCTTCCGAAGGAAGCGGAGGGAGAGGAGCGCTCCCTGAGTTTTTTGTCTCTCCCTCAGTCGGCTTGCGCCGACAGCTCCCTCGTCAGAGGGAGCCCTGCACAAAGGTGGCATAGCGCGGTAAAGAAACAATCCCTCCGCCTCGCATAGGCTCGCCACCTCCCTTTACACAAGGGAGGCTTTGGATGGCAGCGTTCCCACGATGTGGAAAGATGCGGCGGGAGCGGAGCTTAAAGCCTTCCCCTTGAGGGGAAGGTGTCTGCCAAAAGGCAGACGGATGAGGTGTTGGGGAGTAATAAGAAAAGGAGAGAAAATGACCGAAAAAATCTACATAAGCATCCCCGACGGCCACGGGGAAAGGGACAAGCTCTCCCGACAGAAGGGAGGCGGCGGAGCCTGACAGACATACGAAAGCCTAAAATCTACTGCGAAAGCTTCCTGAAGATAAGGGATAAAAAGGGCAGAATTATCCCATTCGGATTCAACCCGGCTCAGGAGGAGTTTTACAACATAGTCCGCGAGGAGCATCAAAAGGGCAAGGGGGTGCGCATTGTGCTCCTGAAGGGCAGACAGATGGGATTTTCCACCCTCATAGAGGGGATGTTTTTCGCCCACTCCGCCACATCCCGCAACACCAGCACCCTTGTTATGGCTCACGATGACGAGGCAAGCAGAAACCTTTTTGAGATGAACAAGCTGTTTTATGAGTCCTTACCCCCGCAGCTGAAGCCTATGCGCAAGGCCAGCAACTC
>JAZRTD010000308.1:0-2223 GCA_045651845.1 Clostridia bacterium
TGCCGATGCTTTAAGCCTTTTTAAAACATTCCCGAACTTTTCAACAAGTTCATCTCCCGACGGAACAACAAGCTCCGCCGCCGCAGAGGGTGTGGGTGCTCTTAAATCCGCAACAAAGTCGGAGATTGTAAAATCTATTTCGTGTCCCACTGCCGAAACAATGGGGATTTCACTCTCAAATATGGCTCTTGCAACAATTTCTTCGTTAAAGGACCACAAATCCTCAATAGAGCCTCCGCCTCTGCCAACAATCATAACGTCAACAGACTTTTCACGGTTAAAATATTCTATAGCTCCCACTATGCTCTTTGCAGAGTTTTCGCCTTGAACCAAAACAGGATAGATAACAATATCCGTATAAGAAAACCGCCTTGAAAGGATATTTATAATATCGCGGATTGCCGCCCCCGTAGGAGCTGTCACAACCCCGACCGTTTTAGGGTATTTGGGGAGAGGTATATTTTTAGAAGAATCAAATAGGCCCTCTTCCATAAGCTTTTTCTTAAGCTCCTCAAAGGCAATATGAAGGTCCCCGACACCCTCCTGCTCCATTGAATTAATATAGAGCTGATACTGACCGTCACGCTCATAAACCGTGACTCTGCCACGAGCGATAACTTTCATTCCGTTTTCAGGTCTAAAGCGAAGCTTAGACGCCGCACCGCGAAACATTACCGCACGCATAACCCCCGTTTCGTCCTTTAAAGACATATATATATGCCCCGACGAATGAAGTTTATAATTGGATATTTCTCCCTTGACCGTCACATCGGACAAAAGCAAATCGTTATCTAAAACATTTTTAATATATATATTAACCTGACTTACACTTAAAATAGGTCTTTCTTCCATCTTCTTCGCCTTTCCGCTTTACAGAAATTCTCCCATTTTACAAACGCCCATAGCGTTATCTGTTGAAAGCTCCGCCTCTGCAAAATAAACATTTGGCATACCCTCAAAGCCCTGTCTTAAAAATCTTGACGAGGAAACTCCCCCTGCCATAAGGACATTTTCTATACCGTATTCTTTTCTTGCATTTTCAATGGCGCATATAACCGAGTCTCTTATGACTTTCATAGTGCAATAAGCAACTTTCTCCCTGCTCTCGCCGTTTTCAAAGGCACGTCTGTACCTTGTTTCCTCACCGGAAAAGTTTATATAGCACCCATTGGCAGAAATCTTGACTTTATCATCCCCGTCATATTCCATCGCCATAGTGTCAAGGTATTTCCCTGCCGGAAACTCAAGTCCCATTAATACGCCTATTCTGTCAATAAACTGCCCTGCAGGAAGGTCTTTTGTTCCGCCAACAATTTCTGTTTCAAATCCATTTCCGTTCCATTTTGAAGCAACAATTTCTGTTGTTCCGCCTGAAATATGTACGGCGAGGAAAGGCTTTTCAAGGAGCGAATAAACTCCGCAGGAATAAATCGCCGCCATTATATGCCCCTCCTGATGGGAAACACTGTTTATTTTAGCACCAATCGATGCAGAAACAGCTCTTGCAAAGCTTTGCCCCGCCATAAAAACGGGCATATATGACCCGTCAGCATTTCTGGGTCTTGTGCTGACGGACACAATTTTTTCATCATATTTTGTAAGGTCAAACTCCCGACTCATTTCCTCAAATAAAACGGGAAGATTTTTTATATGCTCAAAAACCGCATCGGATTGCCGAAGTCCGCACTGTCCTTCTTTAACCTTAAGGGGAATTTTATAATGCCTGTGCTTCTCCTTTGTCATAACGCCAAGAGATGTTGTATAACAGCTTGTGTCAATTCCAAGACAGATTTTGCCCATTTAAATCACCTTTAAACTGTTCCTGATTTTATCGAGAACGCCGTTCATAAATGCGACGGACTCCTCTCCGTCATAGGTTTTCGCAAGTCCCACCGCTTCATTTACGGAAACGGGGGCAGGAATATCTTTCATATAAAGCATTTCCCCAACAGAAAGCCTTAAAAGGGAAAGATTTACCGTTGAAATACGGTCAATTCCCCAGCCTTCGCTTGTCTTTTCAATTATCCCGTCAATCTCGCCAATATTTTCTGTCACCTTTGAGATAATAGTTCTTATATATTCCTCCTGATTTCCCGGTTTATATTCCTTGCAGAATTCCTCCAGCATTTCAGCTATTTCATCAGGCTGAAATTTATACTGAAAAAGTAAAATAAATGCATATTCTCTTGCTTTTGTTCTGTTCATAAGCTTTCTCCGTTTATG